>JAHIFA010000048.1 GCA_018901315.1 Nanobdellota archaeon
AATCAATTGCAATAATAGGTGTTCCTGCTGCCATTGCCTCGACTAAAACCAGGCCCTGGGTTTCGCTAACAGAGCTGAAAACAAAAAGGTCTGCTGCCCCGTAATAATTCTGTACAGCATTCGAGTGCCCGACTAGAAAAACACTTGTTTGTAAATTAAATTTTTTGATAATATCAACAAGATAATTTTTGCGGTTTCTTTTGCCAACAAGCATAAGGTAAGTATTTGGCCTTTTGTTGAGAATATGTCTGAATGCACATAAAAGAAATTCAATATTTTTTTCTTTTGCAATCCTTCCGGCATAAACTAAAAGCTTTTGTTCCGGCCTAATGTTGTATTTTTTTCTTATTAACCCTTCCCTTGGATTTCCATAAATATTTAAATCAATACCTGTTGGTATTGTAACAATTTTTGATTTGATTTTTTGCTTAACTAAAATTTCTTTGATACTTTCAGATGGAGCTATTACGCAGTCGCATTTATTGGCATAATTTTTCACAATCCATCTTGTAAATTTTTTAGTTATTTTCTGCTCAAATGGAATATAATGAGTACATTTTTCATATTGTGTATGGTGGGTAAAAACCAGCGGCTTATTATAGATATCTGCAAAAAAAGAAGCATAATTTCCCATAATAAATGGATGCTGAGTGTGTATAATATCAAGCTGTTTGATAATATTTACTGATTTTCTGAATATCGGCAGTGACAATCTATATTTTTCTTTTGATGGAAATTTTATGGATTCAATCCTAAATATCCTTTTTTCATTGTCTTTAAACTTTGGGTGTTTTGGGGTAAATATATAAACATCATGCCCTGATTCTTCTAAGCCCTGTTTTAATGCAGAAATTGAACTTACAACACCATTAGATATTGGTTTGTAAACATTTGTGAATATTCCGATTTTCATGAAATCACTTTTAGCCTGTTTTTTCTTGCTATCCTGATTAAATCATTTATTGTTAAAGAATCTTTGCTTTTTTATTTTTAAATCATCACTTGCCTTATAGTATTAATAAATTCTTCTGCAGTACTAATTGCTTGCTTGGTATTATACTCTTCTACACTTGGTGTAACATTATAAGTGAATATCTCTCTTGCAGTTCGGCTTTTATCATATTGTTTAGCATATTTATATGCTTGTTCTTGAAAATCCTCTTCATTAAATTTTTGAATTTGAGCAGTGGTTTCATAGGTCTTTAAATATTCTTCATAAAGGTGTTTTGCTAATTTTTTAGTCTTAACAAGGTAGTAGAGTATAATATGCTCGGTTATTGCGTGAACGCCCCTTAAACCTTCTTTAAGTTTTGTTTTATATTTTAATGCTAAAAATGCATGAATAATATAATACATAGAATAATAGGCTGCAGCTACCACTTCTGCATAATCTTTGTATCCTTCACTAATTCCTTCTTTATCTGAGCCTTTTGAGGCATTATAAATAATTTTTGCTGTTTCTAACCTATTACTTACTTTTTTCTTCATAGAATCTACTTATTTGATGTTTTTCTGTTTCAGAGAGCTTCTTTAGATTACCTGCTTTAACAAGTTCTAGGATTCTTTTTTCAGCAATTTCAATTTTCTTTTTTATTACATCCTGCACTTTCATTTTTTATAAATCCTCTCTAGCAACTGATAGTATACTTCCACTCCATATAGTATAATATGGTGTTTTTTTGCTTCATTTCCAATATTCAATTCGTTTGTGTTTTTAATCATTTCTTTAAAATCATTTATATCAACAAAATTTAATCCTTTTTTAACCTTAGTATAAGCTCTATCTATAGCATATTCTACATCCTTTATATCTTTTTTGCCCTGTACAATTATTAATAAGTCAAAATCAGAACTCTTTGTTTGTGTTGCTTTAGCATAAGAGCCAAAAACAAGCAGACTAAAAAAAAGATTTTTAGCAGATAATAAAATATCATTAAGCATTACCTGCACCCATGGATATTCTTTTAGAAACTCTTTTTTTCTTTTTAGTTCAATATCTACAAAAATTTCTGTAGGTGCAAATTCATTTAATGTTATAATCTGCCCAGGAGGAACATTTTGTTTTCTAATAATGCTTTCCTTCTCTAGTTTAGCAATATTATTATAAACTAATGTATATGATTTGCCCAGTCTTTTCGCAATACCTCTAATTGTAAGCTGCTCTTCTGGTTTGCTTAATAAAAAAATCAAAATTTGTTCTTGGGTTCTTGTAAACATTTTAAATTATACTACTAATAGTATCAATTGATACTAATTATAGGTTATATTTAAATATTTTGTTTTTACTCCTAAAGGTATTATATAAAATTTTCCTTGGCTTTAACAGAAAACTATATATATTATCATCTTACCACTAGGTTTTATGCCTCGGTGGCTTAGTGGCTATAGCGGCGGACTTGTAATCCGCAGGTCGGGGGTTCAAATCCCCCCTGAGGCTTTTTTAGAAAATGGAACAAAAAATAAAGAAAAAATATAATGAACTGAAAGATAAGTATTCTCTTCCTGATTTTGATGAGATTAATCCTATTTTTAGCATATATAAAATAGAAAATGAGGATTTTTTGTTAAAGCAGATAAGAAAGAAAATTATTGGAAAAACAACATCAATGTCAGAAATTCTTGAGAACTTTCTGCATCCAGACACCACTCTTTCAGACATATATGAATGCAAAGTGTTCAGTGATTTAGAAAGGGACAGGATATTTAAGCTTTACAAAAATCTGAAGATACTTGAAAAGGAATCAATAGAGCTTTCACTTGAGCCAGACGAAAAAACTGAGGCTGAGTTCATAAAAAATGTTTGGAATTCATGGGATAATATAAAACAGGAAATGCTTTTTTTTATCAGAAAAGTAAAGGAATTCTGGAAAAGTGAATTACCAAAATCAAAAATAGAGGGCTACTTTGGCTAAAATGAATATTGTGCTATTAGGCTCGCCAGGTGTGGGCAAAGGAACTTATGCAAAAAAATTGTCGGAAATATACAAGATTCCGCAGATTTCAACAGGAGACATGTTCAGGGAAGCTATTAAGAACAAGACAAAGATTGGATTGAAGGCAAAGGAATATATTGATAAAGGGGGGCTTGTTCCAGATAATGTTACTATTGGAATAGTTGAGGAAAGGCTAAAAAAAGATGACTGCAAGAATGGCTTTATGCTTGATGGCTTTCCAAGGACAATAGCTCAGGCAGATGCGCTTTCTGATATAATTAACATTGATAAAGTACTGGATTTCACAGCTTCAGAAGAAATAATAATTGACAGGCTCTCTGGCAGAAGGATTTGCAAAAGCTGTGGTACTATATACCATATCAGGAATATAATTCCAAAAGTAAAAGGTGTTTGTGACAAATGTGGCGGCAAAGTTTACCAGAGGGAAGATGACAAGCCAGAATCAGTAAAGAAAAGGCTTGATGTTTACAAAAAGCAGACAGAGCCTTTAATAGAATATTACACTAAAAAAGGAATTCTAAGGAGCATTAATGCTGACTGGCCAATTGAGCAGGTTGATAATGTAATAGCTGATGCCAGAAAGGCATTAGAGGAATAATCAGCCAAAGATTTTCTTTATTACTATTGTTGCATAAGAGCCCTTTGGAAGCGTGAATGATATAATGCATTTCTTCTTGCTTTTGTTTAGCTCATCATCTTCTGTTTTTATGCTTAATTTTTCTGCTTTTACAAACATATTTCTTTCATCTCCCTCTGAGGCAAGCTCTGGCATCCCCCTTACTATGAAATCCCTTAATTTGATTCCTTCTTCTTCAAGAATTTTTAATGAAATATCTCTTAATTTATTGTCTTTAAGCTCTGTTCCAAAACCTATTATTGGTATTTTGGTGTTATTTATTCCTTTATTTGGGAAAACAAAAATCCCTTGTGAATAATCAACTTCCCTGTAATCTTCTGTTTCTAACATCATTAGTTCAGAAATTGTTTTATTGAACATTAAGCTCTGGAAAGCATGCACATATATCATCCTTATTTTCTTTGGAATTTTTTTTATTGCACCAATAAAATCATTTGGCAATTTTGAAATATGGTCCAGAACTTCTTTTTCAATGTCACCTGGATTCTCATGGCTTAAAATCAGACTAACAGCCCCTTTGAAATCCTTTTTCAGTATTGACTTTCCTATTTCAACGTTGTTTTTGCTAAAGCGCTGCTCATCAAAGTAATTTGGAATTGATAATGTTTTTGAATTAATCTTAATCTTTTCTTTGTTTAGGTTTCTTACTGTTATGATAAATTCATTTCCATTTAAGTCGCCAAGGCTTATTCTTTCATCGCCTTTTCCTTTATAAATAAGCTCAATATCCTTTAGCTGGATATCCTGTTTTTTTATCTGCCCTTTGATTGAGATAAGCTGCTCTGTTACTGCATTTTTGTCTTTTGGGCCGGCATATCCTATGTTTTTCCTGTCTGTTTTTAGGTAATGTGCAATAGCTGAAACAGCTCTTTCTGTTGTATAATTTCTTTTTTTAAGAATAAAATAACTGTAATTCCCATTTTCCTTTAATTTAATATCA
>JAHIFA010000049.1 GCA_018901315.1 Nanobdellota archaeon
GATAATTTTTTCATCTGAGAAAATAGCTGCTTACCTCATAAGGGGGGTCACAAAAACATGGTTTAAAAAAGTAAAAGAGAAGAGAAAAATATCAGAAGAGAAATATGAACTTGAGCAGATCCTTGCAAATCCATTCATGGCTCCGACAAAAAGCATGGTAAAAATCATAAACAAGCTTGACAATAATGTTTTATATTATTATGAAAAAATAAAAAATGATGATACGAGGGAGAAAAGCTGCAGGAGATTAAACCAGGCTGAAAAAACAAACTTAATCTCATGGGCAATGCACCTTCTTGGAGTAAAAAACAGCTTTATGCACAATGAATCCTTTGACAATGGTTTTATTGATTATGTAAGCAGTTATATGCTTCAAAAACCAGAATAAATACTGTGGACTGAAGTCCATAGTATTTGAAAATCCTGAGAAATTTGTTTCACAAATTTCTGGGACACAAGAAATACTTTCAGAATTTCTTCGTGAATTGTCAGAAAGAAACTGAAGTTTATAGTATTCTGACAATTTTTGATAAAATCTAAAACAAATAAATTAATAAACTTCAAAAACATGCTTCTTTTGGGGTGAGTCATAATGTCAAAAAAATACTCAAAAGAGAATATAGAAAAACTTCTAGAAAGCTTTGCTGGGGGAGTTATTATGGATGTAACAAAAGGGGCTGATGCATACACAGCCCAAGAGGCAGGGGCTGTTGCAGTAATGGCATTATACAAAGTACCGGCTGATATTCGAAAGGAGGGAGGAGTAGCAAGAACAGCATCCGTAGAAAAGATTGAAGAGATAGTAAAATCTGTGAGGATACCTGTTATGGCAAAGGCAAGGATTGGCCATTATGGAGAAGCAAGGATGCTTGAAGCTCTTGGAATTGATTTTATAGATGAAAGTGAGGTACTAACTCCAGCAGATAAAAAATATCATATAAACAAAAGGGAGTTTAATGCACCATTTGTCTGTGGAGCCCGCGACCTTGGAGAGGCATTGAGGAGGATTTATGAAGGGGCCATGATGATAAGAACAAAGGGTGAGGCAGGAACAGGTGATGTAAATCAGGCAATAGAACATATGAGATTAATAAGAGAAGAGCTAGCCTACCTTGTTGGGTTATTTGAATATGGCAAGTTTCTTAGTAAAAAAGGCATGAAAAATATGGAAGATGAGCTAAGAAAAAAAGCCCAAGAATACAGAGTTCCATATGAACTTGTGTATAAGGTTGCAAAAGAAAAAAAGCTTCCAGTATTAAACTTTGCAGCAGGAGGAATAGCAACACCTGCAGATGCAGCTTATATGATGGAGCTTGGAGCAGATGGTGTTTTTGTTGGAAGCGGGATATTTAAGTTAAAGGATAAGGATCAAGAACCAATGGCCAGGGCAATAGTTGAAGCTGTCAGATATTGGAATAAGCCAGCCACGCTGTTAGAGGCTTCAAGAACTGTTGGAGAAGCAATGGCGGGTACTGCAATAGACTCTTTAGAAGAGAAAGATAAAACACAGTACAGGTAAACAATTTTATTTATTAAACTTAAAATAATCTAAAAAATTAAGAAAAAATGGCAAGCTCTAGAACAATTGTTATAGAAGGAATAAAACCATATGGTCTGACTCTTGCACAACTATTATCAAAAAGAAGGGAGAATGTTTATCTTCTTGATGAAGATAAAATCTTATGTGAGGAATTTGTAGGCAGCTTAAGCTTAGATGGAATTGTTTTAAATGGTAAGGTAGTGGATGGAATTCTTGATAAAGAAAATATGACTGAGTTTGATGTATTTGTTGCAGCACATGATGATGATGATAAAAATTTCTCCTCTTGTTTATATATAAAAGATCATAGGTATAAAGTGGATCAAATGTTAGCAATTGTTCAAAATGGAAAATTTGAAGAATATGTTGCTGAAAAGGGAATTCTAACAGTAAGTCCTGAAAGGGCTGTGGCTAAAATTCTGCTTAGGTATATGGCCGGTGACCCAAAACTAACAGAACGCATAACCTCAACAGGGGAAACAGAACTAATGCCTATTAAAATTGAACCTGGCTCTAGGTTAGATGGTAAAAAAATATCCACCATACATCTTAAACTTTATAAAGATTATACTATTGTTGGTGTATGTAGAGAGAAAAACAAGGAAGGTGAAAGAATAATAATGGCAGATGAGAACCATATTTTAGAAGCAGGAGATATATTACAACTACACATTCACCCGCGAGATCATAAAAAATTATTAGAATATATCAACAAGTAGGTTTATAAAAAAGTAAAAATATAGAAAAAAACTATTCTTCCTCTTCTTCCTCAGGATTATAGCTAGGCACAGCTGCCTTGCTTATTATCATTACATCGCCGATTGACTTGACGAGCTGGTGAGGAACAATAACCCCTTTTGCAGAGCCGAGTATTTTGTTAAGGAAAGAGTTCTTTGTTGCCCTAACCCTCCAGCCAAACACCTTATTTGTGGTGATTATGGATTCTTCAACATCTCCAAAATAATCTCCAGAATCAGTAAAAACCTTCATATCATATGTTTCTGATATTTTTTTCATTTTTAGCATGATATCCCTCCGATATAATTATGCTATGATTAATATATACCAACTATTTAAAGCTTTCGAAACTTCGCAAGTTTTATAAAAAAGGATTTTTATTATATTATAAATGAGATACAAAAACCTAAACATAATCGGAACATCACACATTGCAAAACAGAGCGTTGATAGTGTTAAAAATACAATTCTCAAGGAAAAGCCAGATATTATTGCATTAGAGCTTGACAAAAACAGGCTCTATGGGTTAATGCATAACCAAAAGAGAAAAATAAGCATTACAGATATTTCAAAAATAGGATTTAAAGGCTTCTTGTTCAGCTGGATTGGCTCTATTATACAGAAAAAACTAGGGGATTATGTTGGAGTTACTCCTGGCTCTGAGATAAAAACTGCAATTAGGCTTGCAAAAAAACAAAAGGCAAGAATTGCTCTTATAGACCAGAATATTGAGACAACACTAAAGCGTTTTTCAAAAGCATTAACCTGGAAAGAAAAATGGAATCTATTGGTTGATATTTTCAAGGGGGTTGTATTAAGGAAGAACGAGCTTGAAGATTTAAATATTGAAAAATTTGACCTTACAAAAGTTCCAAGTCAGGAAGTTATCAGGAAGTTAATCAATAAAATGAGAGAAAGATACCCAAACATATGCAGGGTTTTGATAGATGAGAGAAACAAGATAATGGCAAGAAATCTCTCTTATTTAATGAATGAGCATCCTGAAAAAAACATCTTAGCTGTTGTTGGAGCAGGGCATGAGGAAGAAATAGTAGAGCTAATCAAAAAAGATTTTAACTATAAAATAAGTTACAGCCTTAATATAGAAAATAGTATTTAAAAACAAAATACTTAAATATGCACATTATTATTTAACAATAACATGAGTGATCTCATAGATAAGACAAAGAGGTATTTTAGTTTTAATTCAGAAGAGATAAAGGGAATTCTTGGCTCTACATTAATAATTGCGTTTATAATTTCATTCAAGCTATGGGGCCCTGGCAATGAATTTAATTTTGCATATGGCCTGAAAAACCTTTTTAACTCTATTCTTATAACTTTACTGGCAATTCTTGTCCATATATCTGCCCAGAAAATATACGGACTGCATCTTGGCTTTAAGGTTGAGTTTAAGACATTCTGGCCTGGCTTGATAATAGCCCTTATATTATGCTTTGTTTCAGGAGGGGCTATATGGTTTCTTATTCCGGGCGGCATTGTGCTTTATCATATGGCCCAGCACAGGCTTGGATTTTTCAGGTATGGGTTAAATTACTGGTCTTTAGGAATGATATCAGCAATTGGTCCTTTGGCAAATGTTTGCATTGCAGCATTGCTTGCAGTAATAGCATATGGAGGGGTTATAATCCCTCCAATGACTCCTATAGCAACAACAACACTTGTTGGGAGGGCAATAAGCCTTAACCTCTGGCTTGCAATCTTTACCATGCTGCCTATCCCGCCATTAGATGGAAGCAATGTATTCTTTGCAAGCAGGCTGTTGTATGCCTTTGCCTTTGGATGTATTGTAGGATATGCAATGCTTGTGCTATTCTTAGGATTCTATTCATTAGTCTTTGTAATACTTATGGGAATCATATTTTGGTTCATAACATATCAGGTAATGGAAAAAGCAGGATGATAAAAACAAAAAAAGGAGTATTGGACATGGTGAGCATGTGGGTTGAATATGTTGCCCTAATTGTATTATTTATTGGATTTATTATTTCAATGTCATCTGGCTCTGCCTTTTTAAGCTATTTGATTATATTCTTATCAGGGCTTTTAACAGGAAGAATTCTTTTCCAGAATAGGAAGGCCCTTCCATTCAAATATTATATCCTTATGCTTGTTTTTCTTGTTGGGTATACCCTTGGAACATATGTTTCTGTTGGAAGCAGAAAGGTTATTGTGGTTGTTTTCATATTGTCAAATATTCTAAGTTATTATATTCATGATAGGGGATATATTAAACCATAGAACTATAAAACTAAGATGACAATTGTAAGACTTTATGAAAATTTAAAATTACAAAAATTCTGCTTTTTAGTTTTAGGAATATTATTATGCACAACAAAAGTATCTGCTTATGTGGATCCAGGAACAGGAGGGATGATTATCGGCTCTATATGGCCATTTATCCTCGCTATCTTAGCTGCTATTGGCGGGTTCTTCTTTAAATACTTTTTTAAACCAATTAAAAAAACATTTTTAAAACTATGGAAACTAATAAAAAAATCAAAAAAAGGAAATTAAGTATAAAAAAACTAATAATATTTATAATAATATGTGTTACCTTAGTATATTTTGTTAGTAATATTTTTTTTTCAAGAGAGGAAAAAATGATTAAAGGCAGATATGATAAAGTCCTTTTAATAGGTATTGATGGCATGGACATGGAAGTAACTAATAAACTAATGAGCGAGGGTATGCTTCCAAACTTTTTAAGGCTAAAGGAGATTGGAAGCTTCTCAAAACTAAATACAATACTTCCTGCTGAAAGCCCTGTTGCATGGACAACTATTTCAACTGGCACTAATCCAGGAAAACATGGCTTGTTTGATTTTGTTACAAGAAACCCGGAAAATTACTTACTGGAAGTTTCTATTACAAAACAAAAGTCAAAATACAGCACTAAATTTGAATCTCCAATGAAAGGGATTCCTTTTTGGAGAATTACATCAGATGCAAAAATTCCAACAACAATTATTAGGTGGCCTGCAACCTTTCCCCCTGAAAAGGTTAATGGAGTAATGCTTTCTGGTGAGGGTGTTCCGGATATAAGAGGATTCTCAAGCGGGTATTATATCTACACTTCTGAAGATTCTAACAAAAATGAAGAAAAAACAATAAAAGTATCAGTTAATGATGGGATAATTAATTCAAAGATTTTTGGTCCTCTAGGAAATGATAGAAAATCTATTGAAGAACCAATACAGATAAAAACAGATGCAAATAAGGCTATTATCATTGTTGATGACAAGGAATATCCTATTAATGTTAGTGGATGGAGTGACTGGATTAGGATAGATTTTAAGGTTGGTTTCATGAAAAAAGTTTCTGCCATTACTAAAGCATATCTCTTTAGTGTTGAGCCAGAATTTAATATGTATCTTGGCCCTATCCAGATAGACCCTGAAAATCCTGTTGTTGATTTTACTTATCCAAATAAATATTCAAGAGAGCTTGCAGATGCAATAGGCTTGTATAACACATTAGGCATGCCAGAAGACACAAATGCCTTAAATGAAAATGCTATAACTGATAATGTTTTTTTAGAGCAGGTCACCCAGATTGAGAATGAGAAAAACAAAATGTTCTGGTATGAATTCAACAGGTTTGACAAAGGAGTGCTTGCTTTTGTGTTTGATTCAGGAGACCGGCTTCAGCATACACATTGGGATGAAAAAAACCTGTTTAATGTTAAAGAAGGGTTATCAGTAAATAAAGAGGTTGTTGATTATTATGTTAAAAAAGACAATCTCTTGGGAGATGTTCTCAATAAAATAGATAATCAAACTGCTTTAATGATATTTTCAGACCATGGATTCACTAGTTTTGAAAGGGCTGTCAGCATTAACACCTGGCTTGTTGAGAATGGCTTTATGATTTTAACAGATGAATATGACGGAAATGATGAGGGAGCCCTCTTTAAATTTGTTGACTGGAGCAAAACAAAGGCTTATTCAGCTGGCTTTGCAGGGATTTACATTAATTTTAAAGGAAGAGAAGGGCAAGGCATTGTAGAAGAGAATGAAAAAGAGGAAATTATGAATGATATCATCAAAAAATTAGAAGATTTTAAAGACCCAAAAAATAATAAAAATGTTGTAACTCATGCATACAAAAGGGAAGAGATTTATCATGGGGATTATGTCAAGGATGCTCCTGACATTGTTATTGGGTTTGAGCCAGGCTACAGGATGAGCTGGCAGAGTGCAATTGGAGGGTTAACACAAGAAATAGTCACAGACAATTTAAAAAAATGGGATGGAGACCATATAGTTGACCCCTCGCATGTTCCAGGGGTTTTATTTACAAATTTCAAAACAAACAATGAAAATCCAAGCCTGATAGATATTGCTCCTACTGCCCTTTCCCTACTTAATCTGGACATGCCAAAAGAGATTGATGGAATGAACTTATTGAAATGAACAGTCCAGATGAACTTAAAAGAAAAACTATGTTGGTTATTAGGGAAACTAATTATTTTTTAAATTAAAAGGATTTATATTTAGAGCTATTATGAAAAACATATTGATTAAAAACAAAAAAGCCTTTGAGCAAAAATTAAACAAGATAAAATTAGATGGTGTGGATAACCTGCATGTAATTGCAGACTTTGACAAAACATTAACCAAGGCCATTGTAAAAGGCCAAAAAACCCACACAAGCATTGCGCAGATAAGGGAAGGAGGCTATCTTTCTGAAGATTATGTTAAGAAATCCTTTGCACTTTATGACAAATACCATCCCTTTGAGATAAACCATAAACTTTCTGATGAAGAAAAGGACAGAAAAATGATGGAATGGTGGAGCAGGCACATAATGCTTTTGGTTGAGGAAGGAATGAATCAAAAAGTTGTTGAGGATATAATAAAAAAGAAAAGAATTTTGCTGAGAAAGGGTGCAGAAGACTTTTTTAAAAAGCTTCATGAGAAAAATATTCCTCTTCTTATATTTTCTGCAGGGGTTGGGGATATAATAAAAGGCTATCTTGAATCAGAAGGCCTGCTGTATGATAACATGCATATTATATCAAATTTTTTTGATTATGACAAAAAGGGAACTGTAATGGGCTATAAGTCAAAGATAATACATGCTTTCAACAAAGATGAGTTTGCAATAAAAGGAACCATATATTTTGATATGATAAAGCAAAGGAAAAATGTAATCCTTATAGGCGATAGTCTTGGTGATATTGATATGGCAAAGGGCATTGAGCATAAGGCAATGCTAAAGATAGGCTTTCTTAACAAAGACATTGAAAAGAACAAGGATGTTTATGAAAGAAAGTATGATGCTCTAATCCTGAATGACGGCCCAATGGATTTTGTGGTTTCTTTGATAAAAAGTATTTAACTTTTGAAAGAATAAGTTATTTTTAATTATAATTTAAATCAGCAATAAGGTCTACCTTATTAGGATTTTTATTTATAAAATCAAGCGTGTTTGCCAATCTCAATCCTTGTTCAACCAACAAATCAGCCTTTACATAAGCATATTTATTACCTTTTTTTACATCAGTTACAAATGCCTTTGAATTATACATATATGTTATGCCTGGAACATCTCTGTAGATTTTTTCCTTAAATAATTGAAATTCAAAATTTTTTGGCTTTTCTATTTTTATTTCAGCTTTATAATCTCTGGTAATGTTACTCTTGTATAAATCTACATATTTAACTGCCCAAATCCCTGCAGTCATGCTTACCTTAGCAGCAAGATTATCCGAAGCATCAAGCTCTTCTCTTGTGTATGGATATTCTAATTTAGTGTATTTCTCAAGGCCCCCATATCTTAAACACCTGTATATTATTTCAAATTCAGGGTTTTTAGCAGGACCTGGCTTTCCCCAGCCCCAGCTATTTCTTACCTTTTCAATAAGATCATCTATATTTTCCTCATTATCCATAAAATTTTCCATCATAAGTTAAAAATCAAAACCCCTATAAATAATTTCCTTCAGACAATTATAAAGAATGAACAAAACTAGGCTATTATTTGAATAATTCTGGGTTTTCTAGATGAATTAAAGCAGTGGTTATTGCCTGTTTGATGTATTCTTTTCTTTTCAATCTGTTTTTTGTTAAATAGCCTATAACCCCGCCTGAGCGGCCGATTCTTTTATCTCTGGTTAAGCCTGCTTTATAAATTGCCTCATCTATTTCAAGGTTATCAGAAAAAACAAGCTTTGTTACTTTAGTTGGATATTCAAATGCAGATGAAAGCCCAAGATGATAATCTTTTCCGTCATAAATCGCACATGCACAAATATTCATATATCCTGTCTTTGTATTCGGGATCGTTATTAATCCGCTCTCAATGCCAAAACTGTACTTACAGTTCTGAAAAGCACTTTTAGCCCTGTTCATAGCACCTTGAATTGTTTCATCAGTTGATGTTGGCTGCTTGTAAACCCCTGATGTAACTTCTAATGAAAAAACCTCTGCTTCTGACAAAAAATCATAATCCTTGATAATCTCCTTAACAGCATCAACCTTTACCTGGTTTTTTGAGCCAACATTTATTCTCATAATAAAACAGGAAAAATTCCGGATTTTATAAAGTTAATGAATAAAATCAATCAACAAACTATTTAAAGCCAAAAGGTTTCTTTTTTGTTATGATAAAAGACTTTGAGCCAAGATTATATCAGCAGACTATCTTTGCAACATGTGCTGAAAAAAATACATTGGTTGTTCTGCCAACCGGCATGGGCAAGACAAATATATTCCTTATGCTCGCTTCCCATAGGTTAAAGCAGTATCCAAACTCAAAGATATTGTTTATAGGCCCAACAAGGCCATTGATAGACCAGTACAAAGAGGTATTCAAGAAGCACTTTGAGATTGAGGAAGATAAATTAGTCATATTCACAGGAATGGTAAAGCCAGAGAAAAGAGCAGAGCTATGGAAAGATGCAAAAATCATTTTTTCAACGCCGCAGGGCTTGGAAAATGATATAATCTCAAGAAGAATAAATCTTGAGCAAGTAAGCTTACTGGGCTTTGATGAGGCGCACAAGGCTGTAAAGGATTATTCTTATGTATGGATTGCCAAACAGTATAACAAATTAGCCAAATATCCAAGGATAATTGCATTAACAGCTTCGCCAGGTTCTGATATTGAGCATATTTCCGAGGTATGCAAAAATCTCTTTATAGAGGATATTGAGGTAAGGACAGATCAGGACAATGATGTAAAGCCATATGTCCAGGAGATGGAGGTTAAATGGGTTGAGGTCGAATTACCAGAAAGCTTTAGGCAGATTCAAACTTATCTAAAGGATTGCATTAAGTCAAAGATTGATGAAATAAAAAAATATGGCTACATGCCCCAAATAAATGGAAACATGAGCAAAAAAGATTTGCTTGCTCTGCAGGGCAGTTTGCATTCAGAAATTGCTCATGGAAACAAAGATTTTGGAATCCTTAAAACAATCTCATTATTAGCTGAGGTAATGAAAGCAGGGCATGGGCTTGAGCTTTTGGAAACCCAGGGAATAATCGCCTTATACAAATATCTGACTAAGCTTAATGAAGAATCAAGGACAACAAAGGTAAAAGCAGTTAAAAATCTTGCAATAGATGTTAATTTTAAATCTGCCTTAATAAAAACTGAGAGCTTATTTAATGAAAAAATAGAGCATCCAAAGCTTGATAAGTTAAAAGAAATTATCAAGAAAAATATAGCTGAAAATAAAAACATAAAGACTATTGTATTCAACCAGTACAGGGATAATGCCCTGAATATTGTTGAGGAGCTAAACAAGATAAGGGGAATTAAGTCGCAGCTTTTTGTAGGCCAGATGAAGAAAGGCGATACAGGCTTAACCCAAAAAAAGCAGAAAGAAATTTTAGATAACTTCAGGGCAGGCGAGTTTAATGTTTTGGTTTCAACTTCTATTGGAGAGGAAGGCCTTGACATCCCAAAAGTGGACATTGTTATTTTTTATGAGCCAATCCCAAGTGCAATAAGAACAATACAAAGAAAAGGAAGAACAGCAAGGCACAAAAAAGGAGGGGTTATTGTTCTGGTTGCAAAAAACACAAGGGATGTTGCCTACAGATGGTCTGCTTTCCACAAGGAAAATCGCATGTACAGAACTCTTGAGGCGTTGAAGAGAAAGATAAGCTCCCCATTAATGGAAAAAAAAGAGCAGACACTGGAAAGGTTTATTCCAGAAGATGACAAGGTAACAATATTTACAGATGTAAGAGAAAAAGGCTCTGGGGTTATAAAAGAATTAATAGAGCTTGGCGTTAATATAAACTTAAAAACCCTCAAGGTGGGGGATTATATACTGAGTGATAGGGTTGCTGTTGAGCTGAAGACAGTGAAGGATTTTGTTGATTCAATTCTTGATAACAGGCTTTTGCAGCAGATAAAGGAATTAAAGGTTAACTTTGAGAGGCCAATTGTTCTTGTTGAGGGAACTGAGGACATTTATTCAATGAGAAAAGTCCACCCAAATGCAATAAGGGGCATGCTTGCAACAATTGCTGTGAGTTATGGAATCCCAATAATCTATTCAAAAAATTACAAGGAAACATCCTCTTATCTGCATATAATTGCAAAGCGCGAGCAGGAAGATGGCAAGCGAGACTTTAATCTGCATGGCGAGAAAAAACCATTAACATTAAAGGAGCAGCAGGAATATGTTGTAAGCTCTCTGCCAGGAGTAGGGCCTGGGTTGGCAAGGCCTTTATTGAAAAAATTCAAGACAATAAAAAAAGTTATTAATGCAAAAGCCGAGCAGCTTGAAAAGGTTGAGAAAATTGGGCCGAAAAAAGCAGCAGAAATAAAAAAGGTTACTGAAAGCGAGTATGAGAAATAATCTTAAATATATTTAACATATTAAAATGATAGAAAAATATTATATTGATGCTGCAATCTGGAGAGACCTCCATGAAAATAGGTCTGATAGGTTTAGGCCGCTTGGGGACTGGGCTTTTGAATTATTTAAAAAAATAAGAAAGGATAAAGGAAAAATTCTCTATTCAAATCTTATAGTTGATGAATTATCAATAGCTTATGAAAAAGAAACAATAAAAAATCTTTTTGATGATATATCTGAATTGCTTGAAAAGGTGGAAATCAAGAAAGGGCAGGTAATGGAAGCGAAAAAATTGAGCAAAAAATTTAAAATCCCTTTTGGAGATGCATTGCATGGAATCTTAGCCAGGGATAATAATGCAATCATGGTTACAAGAGATCACCATTTTGAAGAGCTTCAGGATATGATTAATGTTAAGAAACCAGAAGAATTAATCTAATTTGATTCCTAAATTTTTTGCATATTTATTTGCAACTTCTTCCCTTATTTCATGCAGTTTTTTATCACTTACACTTAGTTTAGATGTTCCTTTAAATCTTCTTAATTCATGAATAACTGAATCTCTTTCTATTAAAATTAGTTTTTCCCTTATGGCTTCCCTAATAAATTCAGTCCTATTGTTAAAATTCAAAGGCCTTATCATCCTATCTATTTTCTTTACAATTCCTTCCTGAAGTTTAAATGTAACTGTTTCCATAGTATTACAAGTATAACACAATGTAATATATAAATTTTTCTATTTTCTGCTATTTTCACTTAAAATTTAACATTACAAATATTATCTTAAATCTTAGAAATTCATGCTTTTCAGCTTGTTTATTCTTTCAACCATTGGCGGGTGGGTTGAAAAAAAGTTAAGCAGGCCGCCCCTGAATGGATTTGAAATGAATATGGCTGAGGTTGCCTTGCTGCCAAAGCGCATTGGAGTTTTGTAAACTCCTCCTTCAAGCTTCTCAAGCGCTTTTGCAAGCCCGAAGCTGTTGTGAAGTGTTTTTGCAGCTGTTTCATCTGCTAAAAATTCTCTTGACCTTGAGATTGCTAATTGCAGCAAGGTTGCTATAAGTGGTGTTACTATCGCAAGAAACAAGAGTTCAAGCACTGAGCCGCCGTCTCGGTCTCTTCCAAAGCCACCGAATATTGCTGCCCATCTGGCCATCATTGCAGCATAGGATATAACTCCTGCAATGGTTGCTGCAACAACCTGTATTAATGTATCCCTGTTTTTGATATGGCTTGCCTCATGAGCAATTACTCCTTTTAGTTCATCATCATTCAATAGCTCTAAAATACCTTCTGTGCATGCGATTGCTGCATTTTTTGGATTCCTGCCAGTTGCAAATGCATTCGGGTTTTTTGTTGGCACTATGTAAACCTTGGGCATCGGAAGATTTGCAAGCTGTGTAACTTCTCTCACAAGTTTATGAAGCCTTGGAGCCTCGCTATCGCTTACCTGTTTAGCGTGATACATCCTAAGAACTATTTTATCTGAGAACCAGTAAGAGCCGAAGTTAAGGACTACTGCAAATACCAGGCCAATAATTAGCCCGGAAGTGCCCCAAAAAGAGCCTATCCATAGTAATAAGGCTGTTAACATGGCCAACAAAACAACTGTTTTTAACTGGTTTTTTATCATGATTATCAAAAAAAGGTATTTGTTTTTGGTATTTAAGGTTGTTGGTTTTTTGTTTTTTCTATATAGCTAGTAAGGCCTTCAATCTGCCTCAGCTTTGTTTTCTTCAATAAAAAATTCCTGAAGCTGTTGTCAACTCTAAGGCCAAGCCTTTGCAAGCTCGAGTTTAACTTTCCATATAGCTGTTTTCCTTTTTTGTCAAGGTCAGTAAGAATAATAACATCCTTGTGCTCTTTTGAGATATTTTCAGCTATCTTGAACAATGGGCCTTTGTTTAAGGTAATTATTTTTTTAATGCCAAGCTGCTCTAAGGCCTTCTTATCTCTTTGGCCCTCTACAATAATCAGTTTATTGCTTTCCTTAAGCTTCTCTATGAACTCATTTAATTCTTCGCTATATCTATTCATCAAGCCTTTGATAATTCTTTTTTTTAAATAATTTTTGTGTAAATAAGTCCTTTAAGCAGTTTATACTTACATAAAACGTATTTCTTTATTCAAAAATCCAAATATTTAAATAATATTACTTACATTTAACGTATTAAATACAATTAAATTTATTTTATACTTACATAAAGCGTATCTTTTTATTCAGAAATCCAAATGTTTAAATAAGATTACTTACATTTAATGTATTTATAAAGTATGAAAAGAAAAAAAGCAGAGAGAACTATCCTGAAAAACAAAATAGGTAGTTCCTACCCTTTTTCTTCCAGGCTAACGCAAGAAGAGCGTGTTAAGTTAGAAAAAGCAAAAAAGCTTCTTTTGCCAATTAAGGAGAAATATAAACTTACATTTGATGAACTGGAAAAATTGGCTGAGGAAGAATTATCTTTTCCTGCCACAATTCTAAATAAAAAACTGACTGTTTTAGAGTCTGTTGTTAAGTATCTAAAAGAAGAGCAGGGTGTTTCTTTACGCAGAATATCCAACCTTCTTGGAAGGGATGAAAGAAATATATGGCATATCTATAACAGAACAAGGAAAAAATATTCTAAAAAATTTGTTATTAAGAAAATAGGGTTATGGATTCCTGTTAATATTTTCTCTAATACTAAGTTATCTGCCTTAGAGGTCATTGTCTCATACCTCAAGGAAGAATTTTCTCTCACTTATCATGAAATTGCCATCCTGCTGAAGAGGGATGATAGAACAATCTGGACTGTTTATCAAAGAGCTAGAAAAAAGAATGTCAAATCAAAATAAATTAAGGAAGCTGGAAAATAAGAGGATTGAATTAGTTAGAAATATCCAGCTCTGCGAGCATTACAAAGAAAAAATAATTAGGTTTGTCCAGGAATTAAATAATCAACATAATCAGGGATTAATTAATTATGAGGAATATTACTATAAACTAAATAGAGCATTAGAACAAAAAACACCAGAGCAGTGGATTCAGGATTATGACAGCTCTATATGGTATTATAAGCATGGTCTGGATAGTTGTGAAAGAGAGATTAAAAAACAAGAGAACAAGGCAAAGATTGTTCCTCTTGTAACAATATTAGCTGTATTTATGATTCTACGA
>JAHIFA010000050.1 GCA_018901315.1 Nanobdellota archaeon
AAAAAAGCAAAAGAGCTTAAGGCAGAAAAGCTTGCAACAGGCCACAACCTTGACGACGAGGCAGAATCAGTTATGATGAACCTGTTAAGGGGAAATATGGGGCTTATGGCAAGGCTTGGCCCAATAACCGGCGTAATTAAAAGCAGAGGATTTATCCCAAGGGTAAAGCCATTGTATCTTTGCAGGGAGGAGGACATAAAAGCATATTCAAAGCTGATGAAATTTCCAGTGGAATATGAAAGATGCCCTTATGCACAATCATCTTACAGGGAGATTGTAAGGAATGAGTTAATTGGTTTTGAGAAAAAATATTCAGAAACAAAGGAAAATATAATTAACTGGTTTTTAAGAATATTGCCTGAATTGAAAAAAGGTTTTAAAAGAGACAAAGAGATGACCTACTGCACAATTTGCGAAGAGCCGTCACAAAAATCAATTTGCAATGCATGCACTATTCTGGAAAAGCTGGAAAACAAAAAGATTTAAATAAAAAACAAGATTAGGGGATAATATGTTTATTGACCTGGTTCTTCCAAAAGACAATGAGAAAGAATTTATTGAAATAGCAGAGAAGTTAAAGATTGATGGGCTGTGTTTTATTTATTCTTTTAAAGCCAGGGAAGATTTTCTGAAAAAAAATGAAAAAATAAAAAAACTCCAAGAAAAAACAAAAATAAGGCTTTTTACTGGCCTTATTGCAGACTCCAAAAATATTATTAAAGCAAAAAAACAGGCAAAAATTGTTATCTACAAATCAACAGGAAATGACAGGCCTACTATAGAAAAGAGCAGGCCGAATGTTGTTTTTGGCCTTGAAATCATTGCAGCCAGGGATTCTATGCATAGCCGTAATTCTGGCCTTAATCAGGTTTTATGCAAACTGGCAAATAAGAATAATGTTATGATAGGTTTTTCATTTTCTTCCTTATTAAATACAGATGGAAAATTAAGGTCACAGATTTTAGGCAGGATGATGCAGAACATAAAGCTTTGCAGAAAGTACAAGGTAAAAACAGCAATCTCATCATTTGCTGAAAAGCCATATTATATGAGGCCATGCCCTGATTTGAAGAGTGTCTTTATCAGCCTGGGAATGCATCCAGCAGAGGCCCATGATTCATTAGAGAACATGTACAAACGGTTATCTTGAGCAACAAATCCCAATTTCATCGAAAGATTTTAATATATAGTTTATTTTAAGTCAATAAAAGGCATTTATAAGGTTTAATCATGCATAAAAAAAAGAGGGCTCAGGTTACAGTATACATAATCATAGGGCTTATTATTCTATTTTTGGCCATTCTTATGTTTTATTTAAGGGGCAGAACTGAAGGAGATATGGGTATGCAAGAGATTGTAAGAGCTCAAAAAATACCAATAGAGGCAAGGCCAATAACAAACTATGTGACAACACAGCTTGATGATGCCACAAAAAAAGGGCTTTACCTTGTTGGAATGCAGGGAGGCTATATCTATGAAAGCCAGGGCGGGCCCATATTAGATCCAATAGAAGAGGGTAGTGACTTCATTTATTATAATGATTATACAGTTTCTTATGGCATATACAAGCAGACCCAAGAAAGCTCATACTTTTATTTTCCTGATCCCCCAAGATATCCATGGGATAATTTTCCTTGTATATTTTATGAAGATTGTGTTGGTGCTAGGATTATGCTTGATTTAGGTTCTTTTGGAACCAAAAATCTGCCCCCATTAGATGGTCCTGATCCATATTCAATAGAATCACAGCTTAGACTCTATATAACCAACTATCTAAGGGAAAATATTGATTTAACAATCTTTGATAAGCAGGGCTTTGAAATAGATGCCGATATTAATAATATTAATGTTTCTGTTATAATTGGCGAGAATGATGTAATCGCATTTTTAGAATATCCTTTAGGTATAAATAAAACTATAACAAACACAATAACCAATGTTAGTTATTTTTACACAAATCCCCAGATAAGGCTGAAAAAGGTTTATAAATTTGTTGAGGATATTATAAAGAATGATATTGTAAATATTATCTTTGATATCGATAATCCAAACAATGATGGAGATGATATTTGGATTGAAAAAATTGAGAATGCTTATGAGCATGATGACCTTATTGTAATAAGAGATAATAAGTCAATGTTATATGCAGAGCCCTATACCTTTCAGTTTGCCAGGGAAAATAGAAATCCTGCCCTGCATCTTATTTATTTGCCTATACTCCCCAAAGGAAATGTTCAGGATTATATAACAGTGGAGGATATAAATCCAAAGGCATATGATGCTGATGAGGATGAGCTTGCATTCACATATGATCCCAACTTGCCTTATCCTGTGGCAAATTTGGGGCCGGATAGTCGTTTTTATTTAAGGGTTACTGTGAGTGATGGATCGCTAGAAGACTGGCAGGATCTTGTAATACTTGTAATTGGTTTTATTAGTCAATATATTTAATTAATAATAAAAAATAAAAAGGTTTATATATTACAGAACTAAAAAAGATTAATATAATCAAGAGTTCAAATAAAACAAATTAAAATTAATTTTAAGATGAGATAAGATGATTAATAAAAAAGAGATTCAGACCGTAATTACTTTATTCTGCCTTTTTTTCTTATTGTTTGGGATTATTGGTTGTACTGGTGATGGTGATATTCCACCCTCCCCCGAGGAGGGAAAATGTGAGCTTGAAAATCCTAATCCTGCAGAGGAGCATGAATGCCAGACTAGCTGTGAAGGCAGTTGTTCAGAAGATTGGCATTTAGAGGGATCATGTCAATATTCTTGTCCGGGTTTTTGGCCTTGGCAATGGTTTAGAAAATGTGATGGGGGTTACTGTTGCCCAGATTCATGTGATGATATGGGTGGATACACATGTGAAGATGGAGAGGTATGCCCTGGTGATTGGTTATCCCCCCTAACAGGAGAGGAAAGATGCTGTTTTGTTGAGTGTGTTTTGCCATGTGGCAATTATGATGATAAAACTTCTTCTACCTCAGGTCTTAATTATTGTACTGAATTAGGCTTAGATTCGGATGATTTGATGGATGATTTAGAAACAGACATGAACAGTGCAGGTGTACAAGCCTTGATTGATGAGGGGGGAATTGCTATATGTTTAGATATATGTTTTGATTTAAAGTATGCTGTAGAGGGAGAAAGTGAGGATAGCACATGGTGCCAGGAGTGTGCTGTGCCTCCTGCAGAAAAATGCTGTATTTATTGCCCACCACAAACAGTTCATTATGAAGAAGAGGGATGCGGACCCACGAAAGCAACACCTTGTGGCGATGCTTCAGGGCTCCCTTACTCTGATCCAATGCAGGGTGGCTCTGCAGATGATGCCAGTTACGTTGAAAATGGTTTTTCAGTATGCCAAACAGAATGTGCTGAAATAACAGGTTCATTAGAGAACATATGGACTGGAACAAATATAGAAGGGGGAAACCAATGGTGCAAAGAAATGTATGGCGGCACTGATTATGAAGACAATGTAAAATGCTGCGCATACTGCCCACCTAAAACAGTTTATTCAAATGGTGAATGTAAATCCTGTGAATGTGAGCCAGGGGAGAACCTAACTGTTACTCTTGATTGCCCATATGTGCTACTTGCATGGAGCTCAGAAGAAAATATAGAATATTATCAAGGTGTAACTGATTTTAATATACGCCCTTTTTATGATGATGATAATGATAAAACAGCAGATGGATTTTGCAAAGAGGTAAAAACAACAAGGATGGAATATGCCTATAACCTCGAATTGAGTGAATGCACAGACCATCTTCAACATAACATCAGATTCTTAATAAGTCCAAGAGATACTTCATTGAAATCTATTTTAACAGACTGGATTGATGTAAGCATATGTAATATTGGAGGCAAGATAGAAGACTGCACTAATGGAATAGATGATGATGGTGATGGCCTAAAAGACTGTGAAGACTCATATGACTGCCCAGATGGGAAAATATGCAGTGAGGACGGCACAAAGGTCTGCCGGGGTCGCGCATGTGTAAGGAAAAGTGAACTAGAAAACTGCACTAATAATGAAGATGACGATGGTGATGGTTTAATAGACTGTAAGGATACAGCTAACTGCCCAGAGGGGACTATATGCAATGAGGAAGGCACAGAAACATGCCAACTAGAGATATGTAAACTAACAGAAAGCGAACTAGGACTAGAAGAAGAGGAAGAGCATAATGCTGATTCGACTGGAACAAAGGATGATTTTGATGATGATGGTACCCTTAATGACGAAGATTCTGACAAAGATGGTGAT
>JAHIFA010000051.1 GCA_018901315.1 Nanobdellota archaeon
AAGCTGCAGTGGTTATGACACTTGTATTGCATCTGTTTCCAATAGCACAAATGCCCATGTTGGAAACTGCACTGATTATTCAACAAAGATATGCTGTGGATTTAATGCAGCACCTACACTAGATTACCTAAACTTAACACCTGTAAGCCCTTACACAACAGATGACCTTTATGTAAATGTAACATGCTCTGATAATGACGCCAGTGATACAATAACAGCTTACTGGAATATATACAAAAATAACTCAATCCAGGGTGCTCAGGGCGGCTCATCAGCAGTCACAACAGGAGTCAATACTCTTGTAAAAACAATTGATTCCAGCAGCACTATAAAACATGATGAGTGGATTGCAGAGCTCTGGTGTGGTGATGGAAGAACAAACACATCAAAACAGAACACATCAACAAGAACCATATTAAACACTCCGCCATCAAAAGTCAATCTCTCATATCCACAAAATAATGATTCATTCTTCACAAATAGGACTCCAAGATATAACTGGACTGCTGCAACTGATGCAGATAATGATGCATTAACATACCAACTGCAGGTCAGCCTTAACTCTGATGTAAGCAGCCCATTAACAAATGAAACAGGAATTTCAAATACATACTATATACAGCCATCAGAGCTTGACTTTGCAACATATTATTGGAAAGTCAGGGCAAATGATTCTGAAGAATATGGCAACTGGTCTGATATCTGGAACTTCACATTAGTTCCTTCTGTATCACTCATCCTAACCCAAGACTCAATTAACTTTGGCACAATGGCACAGTTTGAGGTTAATGATACTGCAAATAATCATCCAGATCCATTTATATTAGAGAATGATGGGAATATAGCAGCAAATGTCAGTGTAAACTCAACTTCTTTATGGAAAAGTGCGTCTGCACCATTAAATAGCTCATATTATCAGTTCAAGGCAGACAACTCAACAGAAGCAAACTCCTTCAACTGGCTTAACTCCCAAACAACATGGTCTAATATGTCAAATATCTACAAAAGCATAATAGCTATGCTAAATCACACTGACTCAAATGACCTTGCAGAGATTGACATAAGGGTTGAGGTTATATCAGACGAGCCGCCAGGGTCAAAATCAGCAATTTTAACATTTAAGGCAGAGGAATCATGAAATTAAAACTAATATTGCTAATAATTGTAATTCTTGCTTTGGCTAATCAAAGCTATGCACTTGGCATTGCCCCAAGCCATATTGATGTTATATTTGAGCCAAGTCTTGAAAAGACAATCCAGCTAAAAGTGATTAATAATGCTTACAAAGACTTTGATGCTGTTGTTTATGCTGAAGGCGCTCTGGCAGAATATATAATAATAGATGAGCCAATGATAAAACTAACAAAAGACCAGGATTCAAAAATAATATCATATAAAATAAAGCTTCCGCAAAGTCTTGAAAAGCAGGGGCTTCATGAAGCAAGCATTGTTGTAAGAGAAATACCAAAAGATACAAAAGGCGGAACAACAGTAACAGCAAATCTTGCAGTTGTATCAAAGCTAAAGGTTATGGTACCTTACAAAGGAAAATATGCCGAAATAAAATTATTTGTAACAAACTTCAAGCAGAATCAGGAGTCTAATTTTGCTGTTGAGGTAATAAATCTTGGAACAGAAGATATCTTGGAAGCCAAGGCTGTAATAGATATTTATGGCCCATTAAACAACAAGCTTGCAACAACAACGAGCAATAAATTCCAAATAAACTCAAAAAACAAGGAAATCCTTATAGCAAAGTGGACCCCAGAGATTGGTCCTGGAAATTATCATGCTGTTGCAACCCTTATATATGATGAGCTTAACACCAAAGATGAGAAATCATTCACTATCGGCACCTTGCAGCTTGAAATAGTCTCAATCAGTGTTACTGACTTCAGGCTTGGCGGAATAGCAAAGTTTGACATATTGGTTGAAAATAACTGGAACACAGAAATACCAAATGTTTATACAGAGACAACTGTGGAAGATAATGAAGGAAAGATATACACACAATTCAAGACAGCATCAGTAAATATGCCAGCTTTTGGAAAACAAGAGCTTAATGCATACTGGGACACTGCAAAGGTAATTCCAGGAGCATATAAATTCAATATAGTATTAAATTATCTTGACCAGAAAACTGAAAAAATATTTGACATAATGGTCGAATATGATAGGATAACAGCAACATTGGCAGGGCAGGTCATTGGTTTAGAAGGAGAGGAAAAGCCAACCCTGGTTAAATCAGTATATATCCTAATCTTCCTTGTGTTAATCCTCATAATATTTAATGTGGTTATATATTTCAAAAAAGTAAGGAAATAAAAAATGGAAAAAAAAGATTACTCTGACACAACTATTATTATTCCAACATTTAATGAGGAAGAGAATATTTCAGAGCTTCTGAATCTTATTGAAAAACTATACAAAAACATAAGTATTATTATTTCAGATGATGGCTCAAAAGACAAAACACAAGAGATTGTTAAAGAGCACAGCAAAAAAAATAAAAAAATAAAACTTTTGGATAGATCAGAAAAGGCTGTTCATGGGCTTACAGCAAGCGTTGTTGATGCATCAAAAACAGTAAAAACAAAATACGCTGTTGTTATGGACGGCGACCTACAGCATCCCCCTGAAAAAATAGAAGATATAGTTAGAGAATTAAGAAAAGGAAACTGTCTTGTCGCAGGCGCAAGGAAAAAGGTTTTTGATTGGTCATTAGACAGGAGAATAATATCAAAAGTGGCAGCATTCCTAGGAAAAATAAGGCTTTTATCAAAAGGAATTGTGTGCAAAGACATACTCTCTGGATTCTTTGGGATAAAAACAAAAATCATTAAAGGGATAAAAAAAGAAAATTTTGAAATAACTGGCTACAAAATTTTATTTGATATCTTAAAAAACATTAAAAGAGATACAAAAATAAAAAACATTTACTATGATTTTGGAATGAGAAAAAGAGGCCATTCAAAGATAGGAAAAACGCAGATAATTTCTTTTCTTAGGGCTTTATTTAAATAAATTATTGAATTAAATAAAAAATGTTGGTATTCTAAAAAATATTAACAAAAAATAAGAGAAAGATTTATATATAACATGTCATTACTGTATATACAGGTGATATTTTGAAGATTATGTATAGTAAACATGCCAGAGAAAGAATGATAGGAAGAGGCATATCTGAAAATGAAGTGGCGGAAGGTATAAGAAGGGGTTCAAAAACATTGCAAAAACCAAACAAAATATTGTTTAATTATAAGTGCTATACCATCATATCAAAGAAAATTAAAGATGTTTATTATATAATAACTGTTAATCTAAGGTGGTGAAAATGAAATGTCCAATATGTGAAAAAGGAGTCTTAATGAAAAAGAAGATAAAAGAAACAATGTTCGGTGTATACTTAGGAGAGTTTCCTGCAGAAGTATGCACTAAGTGTGGAGAATCATTTACTGACATTGAAACAACAAAGAAAATAGAGGCAGTAGCAAAGAAAAAAGGGATATGGGGCCTTGGTATAAAAACCAAGATAATGAAATCCGGGAATTCGCTAGCTGTTAGAATTCCAAAAAAAATAGCAGACTACCTAAACCTAAAGCAGGGAAAAGAAGCGTTTATTCAACCGCAGGACCATAAGCTTGTAATAGAAACTCAACAGTAGGTGTAAGTTCTTCAAGTGTTAATAACATATTGAATGAAAGGTTTGCAGATTTTTTGGAATGATTAATGGAAGATTATAGAAAGGTTTAAATATAAGTAAATTATAACATGTTTTAGTTGGTTATAATGAGTATAATATTAAAGATAACAAAACATGCTGATGACAAAAGAAGGCTAGAAGGAATATCAATTGAACAGATAAAAACTGCCATTAAAAGAGGCTCAATTATAAAACAAACTGATGGTTATTTGGCACATTACAGTTACATAAAAGCAGCATATAAAAAAATTGGAAAGGATGTTTATAAAATTAAAACTGTTTTTGCAGGTTAAACAAAAGGTGATGGAAGGATGGAAAGAAAAATTTGTGAGGAATGCGGAGGCAAGATCATCCACAAAAAAGTGGATTATATCTTGTTAGGGCAAAATCTAGGAAAGTTTCCAGCAGAGGTCTGTACAAAATGCGGTGAGCAGGTTTTTGATGAAGAGGTTTCAGAGAAGATAGATGTTATTGCAAAGCAGAAGGGCCTTTGGGGGTTGCAAGCAAAAACAAGGGTTGGCAAGATAGGAAATTCCTTTAACATCTTGATAAACAGTAAAATAGCAAGATTCCTTGAATTAAAAAAAGGGGAAGAGGTCACAGTTTACCCTGAAAGCAAAGATAAGTTAGTAATAACCATATAACACAGTACTATGGATGATCAGATTTATAACCAAAATAGCTGAGTAGATAAAGAGGGATTAAAATCAGGGGCTTGTTAAGATTGGCTAGTAGCTAAGGAGCCATCAAAGCTGAGGCAGGGCATAAGATTTCTAGATTTATAAAAAATCGAAAGATTTATATAGTAGTTATGCATATATATGCATAATATGGCCAGACCATTTAAATGCAGATATGTATGGAACAATCCTAACTTTTATTATTTTAAGCCAAGGGCTGTTCCATTAGCAGGCTTAAAAGAAGTAATTTTAACAGTTGATGAGGCTGAAACACTGCGCTTAAAAGATCTGGAAAAATTAGAGCAAACACAGGCAGCAGATAAAATGGGGATTCACCAGTCAACATTCCAGCGCACATTAACAAGGGCAAGGGAAAAAATATCAGATGCCATAATAAATGGCAAGGCCATAAAAATTCATGGAGGTAACTATAAAATGCCAGGATTAGATAGAACAGGACCTTTAGGACAAGGACCTTTTACAGGACGAGGAAGAGGCCAGGGTTTTAATCAGCCAGTAAAATGCATATGCCCAAGCTGCGGATACCAAGAGGCAAAAAAGCCAGGAGTTCCATGCTCAACCATAGTATGTCCTAAATGCAACAGCAGAATGATAAGCAGCTAAAAAAAGATAAGGAGGTAAATAAAATGCCAGCAGGAGATAAAACAGGGCCTTTGGGACAAGGACCAATGACAGGACGAGGACTTGGTTATTGTGCAGGATATAACACACCAGGATATGCAAACCCAAGACCAAGAGGATTTTTTGGGAGAGGATTAAGATGTTTTTGGAGAGCAAGGGATTTTGCACCAATAGAAAGAGTTGTGCCAGTACAGAACATACCACCAACACAACCACAGCAGCCAACAAAAGAGCAGGAAGTAACAATGCTTGAGAATGATGCAAAAGTTATTGAAGCAGAACAAAAAGCATTGAACCAGGAACTAGAAGAAATAAAGAAAAGAATAGAAGAATTAAAAAAAGAAAAATAAGTTTGAGGTAAGAAAAATGAGAATAGCAATAAGTTCAACAGGCCCTGGTTTAGATAGCCAGCTAAGCCCTTTGTTTGGAAGATGTGCTTTTTTTGTTATTGTGGATATTGAAAATAGTGAAATAAAGAATGATAAAACAATAGAAAACAAGGCAGTTATGCAGGCAGGTGGTGCAGGAATAATGGCTGCACAAACTATTGGAAATGAAAATGTTAATGCAGTTATATCAAATGCAATTGGCCCAAGGGCCTTTGATGTGCTGCAGCAATTAAACATTGATGTTTACA
>JAHIFA010000052.1 GCA_018901315.1 Nanobdellota archaeon
ATCTTAAGGATTATTTGTGGTATGGGAAATGGTTTATTATGGAAGTTCCGAGGTCATGGAGGCCTAAGATGAAAGCATTAATAAGGAGTGTAACATCTGTTCCAGGTGCTTTTTTAATGGGCTTTATAGTGAGCTTGTTTTTACTGCCATGCACATCTGGGCCTTATATTATTATCCTAGGTCTGCTTGCCAATACAACAACAAAAAATCATGCATTTATGCTACTTTTACTGTATAATTTCATTTTTATAATCCCTATGATTGGGATAACGCTTGCTATTTATTTTGGAATTGCAACAACAGAAAAAGCAGAGCAATGGAGAACAAGCAAGCTAAAAACCCTGCATTTAATTGCAGGAATAATAATACTGCTGCTTGGAATAGGAATGTTAATTGCTTTGTGGTTAGGAGTGGTTTAATTTCTTATGCACAAAAAAGCGAAAAGGAGTTTTCTGTGGATTTTTATGATTTTAGAATTAAGATTATTCAGGGATTCCCCATTCTATTCTGTTAAGAAGGAATTTCACTTCTTTTTTTTGTGATTCATAAGGTGATTTGTCTCCAAGAGCTTTGTTTGGAGAATAGTACCACTCTACATAACTCGCTATCTTAATAACTCCATTCATTTTATTCTTTACGTCTTTAGGTATCTGATTAAAAAGAATGTCATATTTGTTAAGTATATCTTGTTTTTCAGTTTCTAAAATGCTCTGAGGTTGATCAAGCAGTTTATTGTATTTCTTTAATATATGTTCAATATCTTCTTTCTCCATGATAATAAAACAGATTTAATTGTTTATAAATTTTTCTTTTCCATTCATCAAATTAAGCCTATTCCCTTCAAATATTTTCTTGCATTATTTTTGAAATTTCTTTGAGATACGAACATTTTTTTGAAAAGGGAAGAGCTACTTTGCAATTGGCTTTCAATCAGCATCTTTTGCTGATTAAAGAAAGAGTTATCTTTTTTTAGCTTGCAGGCATAAAATTCTATATAATCTAATCTTGTTTTTAAGCTCATTTAAGTTCACTCCTTATAATTGGCTCATATTCATTGAATTTTTCTTTTTTTATAATTTCTGAAAAAAAGGTTCTAAGATGCCTGGCATCTTCCATGTCCTTTTTCCCCTTTAAAATAATCTCTTTATACAATATTTCAAACTCTAAAGGGGGGATCTTAAATTCAAAATCTTTAATTTTTATTTTTCTTGGGTGGCTGAATTCAAAGGATTTTGCCTTTTTTGTTTGATCAAATGGAACAAGCTCCATATTGGGGAAAATTTCATTTTTTTTAGCAAACCTTACGCTGTTCAAATTTTTTATATTTTCATACACTCTTAATGGGCTATCCCCTTGATAACACCAGAAGTCATTTTGGCTCAAATCATTAAACAGTTTGCTGAATTTTTCTTTATGCATAACTGGAACAAGAATATCCACATCTTCAGTGCCTCTTGTTCTGCCTGTTGCTATGCTTACAAAGCCGCTGATAATCAAATAGTCTGCATGTTTTTTTAATATGTTTAGAAACTTTTTAACAAATAAATCTAATTCAGTTAAATCTCTTTGAATTATTATAGTATCTTTTTCTATAACATAACCTTTTTTTGAATCCTGCATAATTATTTATAACCTTAATAAGTATTTAAATGTTATTATATCAACAGAATATGGCTAATAACCGCTGAGTGTTCGTTATGGTCTGAAGCGTTAACGTAAAACCTAATGGTAAACAGTGGCGTAAAATTATTATTCTACAACTTTTTGAGTTTTATTAAAGGATATGAAATAAAGGCGGAACCTGTTATGGTTTCCCAAGATTTTCAGAAGATTTGGATTTTGATGCACAGAAAATGCAATTAGACTAAGAAAAGTTGAGAATGCAACTATAAGTGTTGGAAAAGCTTATGGCTTTGGCATTGTTTCTGGTCAGCTAAAAATGGGTGAGTCAGGCTCTGGAAGAATAGTTATGGAAGTCAAGAGGAAAGCAAGGGAAATAGCAAGAAAAGAAAAAGCTGAATTAATTCTTGTTGATTCTGCTGCAGGAATTGGATGCCCTGTTATTGCTTCTGTTAATGGCTCAGATTATATTATTGCAGTCACAGAGCCAACACCAAGCGCTTTAAGCGATTTAAAGAGGGGCCTGAAAATTGTCAATCATTTTGGAATACCTTGCGGGATTGTGATAAACAAATATGATATTAACAAAGAGTTTAGCAATAAAATAGAACAATTTGCAAAGAAAAACAAAATCAAAATCCTAGGAAAGATTCCTTACAACAAGGAGTTTGTTAATGCACTTGTTAATCTGAAGCCGGCTGTTGTTTATAATAAGAAGTTTGAATTGATTTTTAATAAAATCTAAATAAATTAAATATCTAATATTATGTTGGAAAGCATTGTGGGCCATATACTGTATCTTGGCAGGTCATGGTTCCTTCTTCACATGTTTCTCCAACAGGACAACAAGATGCTCCAAGAGGACAATCGTCTGTATCCTCACAATTTGTTAGGGTATCATCATCATCATCTTCTGGAGTAAGACAGTATTCTGATACTGCCTTGCATACTCCTCCCTGGCATTCACTCTTTCCGTCTTCTGTGCATATTAAGCCATCACAGCTTGAGTCATCACAATCTGTTAAGCTATTGCAGTCATTGTCATTTCCATCATAGCATGTTGTCTCTGATGGTTGATATGGGCTTCCCTCACCAGCGCCATTTCCACAGCAATTCAAAGGATCACCATTTCCTGCCCATTTATATAGATTAGCCAAACAAACATATTTGCAGTTTTCATTTGTAAAGCCCTCATCTGTTGAGCCATCACAGTTGTTATCTTTACCATCACATACTTCTGGATTTCCTGGGAACATCTCATCATCATTATCATTACAATCATCACCTTGTTCTGTGTCACTGCGACCGCTCGGGCAGGAAAATGAGCTTTCAATTGCATAATGATTATCATCATCTTCATCACAATAGAATTTATCTTCTTCTATAGGTTCTTGTTCAGTTTGATTATCACCAGCTTCCCTAATAAATACATGGTCTTTTTTTGCCTCAATTATTATGCTCTTTAATCCTGGGGAATGAAATCTTTCTGTAAAATTGCCATAACACCTGCCAATACATGGTTTGCTAGTAGTTATGTTTACTTTTGATTTGAATGAAACTTCTGAGCCATCATTTAGAAAAAACACAACTTCTTGATTTTTCCATACCTCCATCCCCATAATGCCTTCAGGCATTGCTGCATCAATAGTTACCCTGGAAGGCTCTCCAAGATAATATACCTGCTCTGCAATATCAACAATATCAGTTCCAACCTTGTTAAGCTGGCTCTGCTTTACCTCTTCATTTGAGGTTTGGGAATAGCCATAAAAAACATACATGGTTGGTATAATTATAAGAGTAACTAATGACCCTACAAGCAGGTATTCCATTGCAGCCTGGGCTCTTTTTTTCATTAAACTGCATAATATAACAAGAAATATATAAAATATTGTATTAACTAAAAAGTGAAATTAGGCATTTTAATAAGATTTATAAATAAAAAGAGAAAACTCTGTTCCATGCCGAGGTCGCATAGCCTGGCCATTGCGAAGGATTGCTAATCCTTTGTCCTTCGGGGCACGGGGGTTCAAAACAGCTTCTTGCTAAGCTGGCACGCATGTCCAGCATAAAGCTGGACGCGCTCGCTAACACTCGCAAGAAATGTGGGAGTTGGATTAAAATCAGGCCAAAAAAGTAAATTGTTTGCAAAAGCTGGTGAAAGTCCCCCCCTCGGCGTTTATTTTTAAAATTTTATAAGTTAAAATCTCTTTCTTTGGATAATGTGAAATAAAGAAAAATAGTTTAACATATAACAAGACCATAAATTTAAAAAGATAAAGAATAATATTTATATAAAAATGAGCAACTATAAATCAAAGCTTGAGGAATGGTATGACTCTACTGCTGAAAGATATGACAGTTGGGGGTCTAGAGAAGGGGAGTATTCATCACAAACTAAATCTTTGGAAATAGCTAAATTTAATGAAATTCTAAGCTTAATTAAAATAAAAGAAAATACAAAAATATTAGATGTTGCTACAGGAACAGGCATCTATTTAATTGAAGCTTTAAAAAAAGGAGGAGTTGGTTATGGAGTAGATATCTCAAAAAGTATGCTTGAACAGGTTAAAAAAAAGATTATAAAATTTAAATTAAAGAGTAAAGTAATAAAGATTATAAAAGGGGATGCTGAAAAGCTTCCCTTTCATTCAGATTTCTTTGATATTGTTATCTGCATAGGCATGTTTGAATACTATCCTTTGGTAAAAGTGAAAGCCTTTTTAGAAGAAATAAAAAGAGTATTGAAAAAAGAGGGAAATCTTATTGTGGATTTTCCCAACAATAATAACAAAGAGGTTTATGAATTTCAAAAAAAAGAAAGATCTGCAGGTCATGAAATCCATATTTATGAAAAAGGCAAAATAAATGAGTTCTTAAAACATACTGGTTTTAGGATTATAAAATCCAATTGTGCCGGCATTGAAATTCAATTTCTTCTAAAACTGGTAAAAAAATGAAGTACTGCTGAAACAGTAAATGTTTTGGTGATTGATGCGTTTTCTAAAATTTTCAATAGTAGTTAAAGGAAATAAAGTATAAAAAGAGAAAACTATTAAAATGATGGCAATATCAAAAGATTATGAAAAAAGGGGTTATTTTAAGTTTAGTAATTATATTATTTCTAATTCCTTTTTGTTTGGCAGATGATTCCTGGCTCTACAACAGCGAGAAACTGCTTATTGAGCTTAATATTTCATCAGGCATGGAGATTGTTCCGGAAAGCTCTGATTATCATGTTGATTATGTTAAGGCAAAGCTTTCTTTTTTTCCAGATGATGATTTTCAGCAAAGATTAATCAGATTGGAAACTAATCCTAATTCCCTTAAAAAAGATGATGTAATTGAATTTAAATGGGAACATCCAGATGAAAAAGAGCTTTATTTTTTATTAAACTCAGAGGTTGAAACAGAAAACAAGCTTAAAAAAATAACAAAAAAAGTAGAATTCCCATTAAAAAATCTTGATGATGAATCTGTAAAATACATAAAGCCAACAGAAAACATTGACTTAAATGAAAATATAATAAGAATTGCATCAGGGCTTGCCGAGGGAGAAGATGATTTATATGCAATAACCCACAAGATTGCAGAATGGGTAAGCAAAAATATTGAATATGACCTGAAATATGGAACCTCAACTGAAAAAGCATCATGGGTTTTGAAAAACAGGATTGGAACATGCGATGAGTTTTCATCCCTGTTTATTGCATTATGCCGCTCGTTAGGTATTCCTGCAAGATATGTTTCAGGTATTGCCTACTCTAATATTCCTGAATTAGAGGGCTTTGGAAACCATGCATGGGCAGATGTTTATTTTCCTGATAATGGATGGGTGCCGTTTGACCCAACTTATGGCGAATTTGGGTTTGTTAATCCATCCCATATAAAACTAAAAATATCAGCAGATTCCGGAAACACATCCACAAGCTATGAATGGAGAGGACATGATTTTGATGTTGTTGCAGAAAAACTTGACATAAGCGCAGCATTAAAAAAAACAGATGGAATAAAAAACCCCCTTATCAGTATTAAGGCTGATGTTCTCAAAAACAGTATAGGTTTTGGTTCTTATAATCTTGTAGAGGCAACTATTGATAATCTAAACAATTACTATGTGCCTATAACTTTGCGCCTTTCAGCGCCTATTGAGATGGATGTTATTGATAATAAAAAAAATATTCTGCTTAAACCAAATGAAATAAAGAAGATTTACTGGATAGTGAGGTTAACAGAAAACCTAAAAAGAAATTACGTCTATACTTTGCCCATAACTGTTTATGAATTAAGTAACATTTCCTCAACATCAAGCGTTGAATCAAAATTTGGTGATTTAATTCTGACAAAACATGAGATTGATGAAATTCTTAAAGCTGAAGCAGAAGAAAAGCTAAAGACTTACTCAAGGGAAATTAATTTAAAATGTAATCCAGATAAGGAAGAGTATTATATTAATGAAACCGTATTAGCCAATTGCTTTATTAAGAATACGGGAAACATCTTTCTTAATAATATAAAAATCTGTCTGGAGAATGACTGTAAAATCCTTAGCCTAGGCATATCACAGGAAAAAAATATCAATCTTTCAACAAAGCCTAAAAGTTTAGGAAAAAAACAAGCTGTTATAAAAGCAAAAAATGACCAGGTGTCAAAAACATCTTATTTGGATTATAATGTCCTTGATTATCCAAACATAACAATAACTGATTTGAGTTATCCAGCTGAGGTTTTATTCAACAAAGGCTATTCAGTAAGTTTTATGCTGAATAAATCATCCAGCTCAATTCCAAAAAAT
>JAHIFA010000053.1 GCA_018901315.1 Nanobdellota archaeon
ATAATCAAAGATGATTGCTTTTATCATATAAAGAGTAATTTATAGGTTAAATAAAAATCTTTTGGAAAATTAATTTCAATATAGAAAATTATTTAAAATAAAGTACTTACATCTTGTTTATGAACAGGGGGAGGCCAATCCAGAGCAAGATAAGGCAGAATGTTATTGAGATACTCTATTTTCTGAAGAGTGCTTATGGGTATGATATATACAAAAAGTACATTGATATTTTTCCTGCTGTAACAATGCGCTCTATTTACTATCACCTTAAGAAAGGCCTAGCATTAAAGGAATTTAAGATAAGCAAAGTCAAGAGTGAAAAAGGCAACTATTCATGGGGGTCAGAGGCTGAAAAGGTTTATTACAAGCTGGATATAAATGCAAGACCCCAGATGGACAAAAGGGTTAAAAAATACTTTGAAAAGAAGAAATTCTAAAAAAATCCAATAATAAACCTAATAATATTTTGGATAAATGGCCATAAAACATTAATTAAAACAAGCCCTAAGAAAACAAAGCTAATTGCCTTCCAAACCTTGTCTCCTTTCTTTTTCTTAAAGAGTTTGTGCATCAATAGCTGAAGCATCCTTCCGCCGTCTATTGGGCCCAAGGGCACGAGGTTAAACAAACCAATCCCCAAATTTAGAATATAGAGCCAGTAAAACAATCCAACAAACCAGACAAAAATATCAGGAAGAATTTTCCCATATTTTTTCAAGATATTTTCTTTTATTTCCTGGTTCTGGGTTAAATAAATTCCAAGATAAGCCATGCTTTTATTATCGGGGCTTTCAGTCAGGACAATATTATAATCTGTCACATTTGTTGTAATAATAACAGATTCACCAGGAGTTTTATTTTGCATTATCTCTGTGAAATTCTCCACAGTGGTAATTGGCATGTTATCTATGCCAATTATCAGCTCATTTTCTGTTATTCCTGCGTTTTCAGCAGGAAAGGTTTCATTGCCAGGAGTAAAACCTGTTACCAGAACACCATCATAATTGAATATTGCATTGGAAACTGGTGCAAAAACAAGCCCTATTATAGCCAAAACAACGAAGGCAAATATAATATTAGAAAATGGCCCTGCTGCAAAAACAGACAATTGCTGTATATGGGGTCTTTTTATTAATTCTTTCTCATCTGGCTCAACAAATGCAGCTGGAATTACAGGAACTATAATATTAAGAAATGCAAGCCCGCTTGACTTTATCTTAATCTTATATAGTCTTGCTATAACACCATGCGAGAACTCATGAACAATTACAATAAGGAAAATGCATATAATCCAATGGAAGAAAGGGACATAAAAAACTCCCTCAGCCTTAAATGGAAGCACCATCATCACACCTGAAACTGCTGCAGGCCTTGTAATTAGATTATAAAAGTTATTCACTAACATAACAGCCATTGCAACCATGCCTAAGAATCCAGCTGCAACGCCGGCGTATGCCAGATATTTTAAGAATTTTGGATGTTTTTTGGCCATCCTGTCCATTAATTCTAATCCAATCTTAGTCTTGTACATAACAAAGTAGAGGAATGGATAGAATATCTTCTGAATAACTATCTTCTTTCTATTAACATAAAGAAACAGCAACATGCAGCCTATAAATATAAAAGCGCATATAGTCTGAATATCCATTTTATTTCTTTCTAAGAGGCCTTAATGCCTTGCTGTTGCATTTCCTGCACTTGATTTTTCCCTGGAGAACCTTCATTATATTAGCCCTTATTTTTGTCTTGCAGTTCTTGCATACAAATATATTGTGCATTATTCTTGCTTCTGCTTCTGGAAATTTTACCATTTTTTATACCTACTCTGATTTAATCTGTTTCATAACCTTTATATTTGTAATCAACCAATAAAGCACATTAGATCCGGGAACACAATCTGCCTTCAGCTCTTCTGGTATTTCCAGATCAAAAGTTTCATATGTTTCTGCATCCATTACATTAGCCATATCCCCATGCACTGATAAAACCTGTGCAGTTTTTTTGTCTATTACGGGTGTCTGCAGCATGTCATGCCCAGGCATTACTGTTTCCCTTTTCTTGCCGTCAATAATCCCGATTGCAGTTATTCTCACCTTTGCATGGCCATGCTTCCCTGGCCTTGATATTTGTATGCTTGTTACCCTGCATGGAATTTCATCAAGTATTATATACCTTCCCTCTTGAACAGAGGTTGCTGCAATAAGTTTTGTTGCCATGATATTTACCTCAATATAATAAAAAGAGAAAACCAGCTATATTTATAGTTTTTGATTTTATGATTGAAAAACCCTAGTAATGGTGGAAATAGATTCTACAATTAATCCTATTTTTCTGACAAAATTCTTTTATTTTGTTTTCTTCAACATTCCAATAATTACTATCCTTTGAATATATTTGTTTATATTTTGGTATAAGCTCTGGTTTGTTTTTTCTTAAAAACCTATAAATTTCATCTTTGATAGATGGGTAAAGGTTTAGATTTTCAAACCAATATTCACCTACAAAAGATTTAGTTTTGTTGATTATTTTTTTCCAATCTGTTATTCCTGGAAAAATTGGTGAGATAAAAAGGGCTGTTGGAATTTTGTTTTTATGAACTTCTTTCAGCGCGTTTATTCTTTTATTTGGTGACGATGATAAAGGTTCTAATTCTTTCCTTATTTTATTGTCTAAAATTGATAAAGAAAGAGCAACAATACAATCCTTGAATTTCTTAAACAAATCAATATCCCTAACTACTAAATCAGACTTGGTCATCAAACCCAAATGTGGTTGAAGTGGTATAAGTCTTTCAATAATTTTTCTTGTGAGTTTGTATTTTCTCTCAATTGGCTGATAAGGGTCTGTAACAGAGCTAATTGTTATGGACTTACATTTGTATTTATTTGTGTTTCTTGGGATTAAATCAGGAGCATTGATCTTTACATCAACAAATGAACCCCAAGGTTCTGTATGGCCTGTAAATCTTTTCATAAATCTTGCATAGCAATATTTACAACCATGCTGGCATCCAATATATGGATTTATTACAAAATCTGAATCTGGTAAGCCGGATTTAGTTATAATTGATTTTGCTTTGATTTCTTTGATTTTCATTGTAATTATGATTTTTAGCTAAAATACCTTAAAAATCCTTTGTATTTTGACTTTCTGATTAAATCCTTTATTTTTCTTTCCATTTCCTTATGTTCTTCAAACTCGTTTTCCCTTAACCTGAACTCTTTTGTATGATGATAACTTCTATTAGCTTTATTTTTGAATTTTATTTTTTTATGTAGCATCTCATGATACATTAAGTAATCAAGAAGTTCTGGCTCAGCATCTAAAAATATCTTGCTTATGCTTATTGTGTCTGTGTGATAATCATAAGAGCCGAGCTTTCTTTTTGAGTTGCTTCCCCATTCAAGATTTGGTATTTCAACGATGTTATAAAAATATTCTTTATTCACCCTGTTGAAAGAGCTTTCGAGTGTTGGATCTGACTTTTGCTTTGGAATTGATATATGAAGGTTCCTTATAAAATAATTGTACAAATCAATGTTTATTGTCTGTTTTTTATCATTAAACACCTTTAGAAGAAGGCTTTGTATTAATCCAATAACAATGTCTTTGCTTATATGCTTCCATTGCTTGCTTAAGCTAAATTCAAGATTATTTTTAGTGTATCTTACATTAGCATTGTATGGCTTGAATCTTGCAGTATATTTGAGTTTTACAGAATAATTAAATATTTTGTTAGGATAAAGCTTCTCAAAAGCTTCTTTGATTAGTTGCATTTTAAAAAAGAAATTGTCTTGCTATAATAATCTTTTTAAACCTCATACCTTAGGATAGCAGCTATCTTGCCAATCTCCCTTAGCTGAACACCTTCTCTTGTTTCTGTTGAGATTATATTAACAGTAGTGCCAAATGTTTTTGCCAGGTTCTCCATTTCATCTATTATATTGTCATCAAGGCTTTCTGAAAGCAGTAATATATCTACAGCTCCAATCTCAAGGTTTTTTTTCACTTCATTAAGGCCATAGCTGACTATTCCTGGCTTTGTTGATAATAAATTAAAGAATTTTGCCATTATATCCTTTTCAACTGCTACCTCTTCTTTTGCCAATACATCCTGTGATTTGTCTAATAATTCCTGCAGGCCAAATTCCTCTGTGTAGGACAAATCCTTTATGGAAATTATTTTCTTTTTGACCTCGTTTGTTATGTATCCGCCATCAACAAAATCATATTTTGTAGGGCCTGGGCCGCCAACAATTATTCCCTTAAGCTCCTTTAGTGTTAAAAACTGGTTTTTCATGTATTCTGCAACCTTTTTATAGTGGTCTTTTGCAGCACCCTCTCTTATTCTTGCAAAACGAGCTGCTGAATTATGAGTAATTATTCCATTTGCTATGAAGTTTTTGTTTTTGACTGATATATCAACCATTTTTATTTTCTTATTGATTTTTTCTATCTTGTTTATTTTAATTGGAAGAATTGGATAATTGTAAATAACTTCTAATTGATTATACAGCTTTTTATCTTTAATATTAGATAAAATTGAATTTTTGAAAGTTTGTTTGCTCATCATCCTTTCATTTCTAAAAAAGTTATTCACTTTAGGAAATAATTCAAGATTATAGCCTGATTTTTCTATTAATTTCCTTATTTTTCTTCCTGAAACTATTATTTGCCTTGAATAGCTTGAATCTGATTTTTTATTAAGGAGAGTATTCAATTTATTAGTTTTTTCATGAAAGCTGAAACCAATGTGTTTTTTGAACAATTGAATTGATTTTTTTTCAGTTATATCCACTGTAAATCTCGGATTATTGCTATATTTATTTGCTTTATTGTTATATTCCAGCAATGAACTTAAAATAGAAAACCTTAACAGTGCAAGTTGGGTATGCTGAGCCAATTTCTTATTATTTATTCCCAGAGCAATTCCTCTTTTGCTAGCAACATATCCATCTGCATCAAATAATCCTCTCAAGAAAGCTGCAACAATCCCATTATCAGATTGGAGTATTTTTTTAGGGATTTCAGAATCTAAAGCTTTCCTTATTTCCGGGAATTCTTCTTTGATTAATCTAACCAAGGGCCTGCTAGTAAATCTTATCTGATGATAGTTTTTGCTTTCTCTAAATCTATAGCTGGAATTAATTTTGAAGAATTGATTGAATTTTTTCTGGTAAGTTAACGCTAATTGTTTATTTTGCTCAAAGAAAGTAATCCTATCAGTTTCTATGCAGCCATCCCCTATAAGATAGCCTAGAAATTGAGCAAATTCCTTATTTAAAGTATTTGGTAAACTTATATTTCTATACATATAAGGCTGGGTATAATCTTTTAAAAATTTATCAAAATCAATATTTAACTTACTACATAACCTTTTCAATGGCATCCTGTAGGCATTTAATTTACCAATCTCATAAGAGGATATTGTTGTTTGTGTTAAACCTGCTTCTTTTGCCAATTGCCTTTGAAGCAATCCCTTTTTTAATCTTCTTTTCTTTAGAAATTCCTGGCCTTCTTTGGTTATGATAAAAGAATTATAATATTTTTTTGAATTTATTTTTTGTATTTTTCCTTTAATGTGTATTTTTTCAGGCATTATTAGGTAATCTCCCTGTTTTAATTCCTCAGCAGATTTTTCAATGATTCTTTCAGAAGTTGCTACAAAAAACAAATGGTCTTTAGATGATTGAATTTCTAAGCGGGGATTTTTAGTAATAATCTTGTAAATTTTGTTTTTCTTTACATTCCATTTATCTACGATGTTTGAATCAGAAATTGCAAAATTGTTCTTAACCATAACAGACTTGATTATGTTGGGATTATGAACCATTTCAATTTTGGGAAGAGAACCATCAGATAATTGGATTAAGGATTCATTTACAAGACATTGTCCGCCGGCACGGAATTTTCCAGGAACCTGTGAGTGTGTCTTAACCAAAGGGATTATTGTTTTTCCTTTTAACAAGGCAATGTTTGCATCCCTCCTGTCCATCACAACAAGGCCGTAAACCTCTTTTGTGTCAAGCATATCCCTCAACAGGTCAAGGACAAACTGCTTGTCACACCTGTATATTCGGGTATTTAAAGGCACGGGGGGTTCTATACTCCATACTTCCAAATCAATCTGCCCCTCTCTTTCAGCAACATTACCGGAAAAAACAGTCAGGCCATTTTCTGGTGTCTGCTTAAATAATCTCAAATGCTGGACCATTCTTTCAAGTGCATCAATGACATTTTTCCTTGTTGAAGCTGATTTTATATTGGTTGCAGTCCCCTGCTCCTGCTTTAAATGGTTTATTATCTTGTTTATGTCATAGCCAGCAGGGATATAAACAGTAACAAGCTCTGTGTGCGGCCTTTTAAATAGTTCAAGCTTCTTAATAAATTTCTTTAGTTCATACCTTTGTTTTTCAGTTAGTGCCATAGTTATAGAGAATTAGAGGGAATATATAAAATTTTGGTAAATGAGATTTTAAAACAAAAGATTTAAATAATGCCCATATTCCCCAAGATTACTAGTTGGGGCTGTGGGGTAGCTTGGTTTATCCTTTCTGGTTTGGGTTGTTAAAACACAAGAAACCAGACGAC
>JAHIFA010000054.1 GCA_018901315.1 Nanobdellota archaeon
ATATTTTTCTATCTCTTTAAGAACCTGCCTTGTTGTCGTATCTCTTACTGGCTTTTTTTGAATAAGTGAAAAAACAGTTGGATTAGATGTTTCAATAACAGTCCCATAGCCGTCTGTTGCAAAGGGCTCTATTGCAAAAATATCTCCTTTTTTAATTTTTGTTTTATCACCATTATCATAATTTGGAATAGTTGGCTTTGTGTGGACATCAAATTTTCCAAGGCCATGGCCGCTTAAATTTCTTACAGGAGCAAATCCATAATTCATTATTGTTTCCTGTATTACCCTTCCTATTTCTGCAAGGGTTATTCCTGGCTTTATAATCTTTATAGCATTATTCAAAGCATTTATTGATGCTTTTACAAGTTCTGAATTTTCACCAGAAAGATCAACAGTGCATGCATTGTCTCCAATGAAGCCATTAACATGTGCTCCCACATCAAGCTTTGCAATCTGATTGTCAAAAATAGGATTATTGTTTTTTGTAGGACAAAAATGCGCAGCTATCTGGTTCATTGATATCTGTGAGGGAAAAGCTATTTCTCCTCCCAAACTGATAATTTTCTCATCAGTTTTTTTAGCAACATCAAGAAGATTATTTCCTTTTTTTATTAGTTTTTTTCCGTATTCAAGTGCCTGCGCAGCGATATTACAGGACTTTTTCCAGTTTTCTAACTCCCCTTTATTTAAGTCACTTACATTCATAAAACAGAAATAATTTTTGTTTTATAAAAAGCTTTTGAATTACATTAATGCACTAAATAAAGTGAGCAAGACAATCATAACTGCAAGTATTAGATAAGAAATTTTTTTAATCATTTTAGTAAATAATAGCTACAAGAACTCTTTTTATCTGATTGAATCTTATTTTCCCAGGATCAGGGCTCTGGTTGTTATCACCTTTAACAATGCAGTACCATCCCTCCTCATCACTGCTTATTTTTATTATTCTGTGGATTATTGTTCCATCAGCATAGTCTGACTTATATGAGAGTATATCCCCCACACGTATATCATCAGTTGATTTTGGAATAATTTGTATTGCATTAGCTGTTTCATCAAGTACAGGATCCATTGAGTTTGTGTCTGTGAATGAAGCCCACTCAGCATCTTTTAGGTTGACAATAATCTTATCATTATATACTTTTATTTGGTCTTCTTTTATCCAATCACCTGGAGAGTCTTTTTCTACACCATCCTGGAATAATGATAAAGGCTTTTCTATAGAACTCAGCTCGCTGTATGCATCGTTAAATATCAATCCGAGCATGAACACAAGCAATACAGTGATAACTTGTTTTTTGTTTAACATAATACCCCCAATCTAACTACTAGATAGTAACACTTATATATAAATCTTTCTATTTTTTAGTTATTTAGAAGTAGTAAACAAATTAAAGAATTAAAACTTATCATCAATTGATTTAGCAGGTGTTTTACTAAGGATATTTTCATCCCATTGTATTTTTCCTTTCTTAATATTTCTTGATGAAAATATATCTGGAAATTTATCCCCTGCGTATATATCTCCACAAATAAATTTATAGCAAAATGACTCTCCTACGTCTTTTACATCTTTTACGACTTCCTTTATAACACTTTTTATGGTATTATAATACTTTAATTGAATTTTTTTGTATTCCATAACCAATCTAAAACATAAGAACTATATAAATCTTTCTATTTTTAGTTACTAAGAAGTAATTAAAAAATTATTATTTAAGCCTGATGGCCTCTAAATTCCTTGGCGCAGCTGTTTCTACCCTGTTAAGCTTATGTATTGAGCTTGCAAGGTCAAGGCATCTTGAGCTTTCGCCGTGATTTACAATAACTTTTTTTGGCTTGGGGTCACACCTATAAACAAAATTGAGCAGCTGCTTCCTTCCGCTGTGGCCTGTAAATCCTTCTATGGTATTTACTTCCATTTTTATTTGTGTTATCTCCTTGCTTCCATCCACTGACATCTCTTTTTCTCCTCTTTGAATTCTTCTTCCAAGAGAGCCCTCTCCCTGATAACAGACAAAAAGCAGGGTGTTTTTTGGATTGTCAGCAAGCTGCTTTAGGTATTGTACAGAAGGGCCTCCGACAAGCATTCCTGACGTAGCAAGAATAATGCATGAGCCGGTCTCTTCTATAACCTCTGTTCTTTCCTTCTGGGAGCCAACTCTTTTGAATATTTCCGAAAGGAATGGATTTTGGTCTTTGTGAAAAATCTGCTTCCTCACAATACCATTCAAAAACTCAGGATATGCTGTGTGGATTGCTGTTATGTCCCATACACTTCCATCTATGAAAACAGGAACTTTTTCAATCTCTCCATTTCTTATCATATTTTCAACTATTAATAAAACCTCTTGTGCTCTTCCAGAACCAAGGACAGGAACAAGAATCTTTCCTTTTCGATTAATAGTCCTTTTGATTATGTCTGCAAACTCATCTTCGCATTCCTTTCTTGACTGCAATATGTTTTCACGACCCCCATAAGTGCTTTCTATCATCAATGTCTCAACTCTTGGAAATTTTGTGACTGCTGTATCAAGGAGTCTTGTTTTTCCAAACTTCATATCTCCTGTATAGACTATATTATGCAGCCCATTACCTATGTGCAGATGTACCATAGAAGATCCCAAAATATGCCCAGCATTATAGAGTGTTATCCTAAAATCTGGTGTTATATCACTTACCTCATTATAATCTAAGCAGATAGTGTGCTTCACCATTTCCTTTATGTCATCAATTGTAAATATTGGCTCTTTCCCATTAGAGCGCATTATCTTAATATAATCAATTAATAACAAAGCAGAAACATCCCTTGTTGGTGCTGTGCAGTAAACAGGACCCCTATAACCATACTTGTACAAATAAGGTATAAAACCGCAGTGGTCAAGATGAGAGTGCGTTAATATAACTGCGTCAAGGTCATTTATATTAAATTCTGGAGCCTCAAGATATGGATAAGCATCTTTATCAGTAGCTATATTAACACCGCAGTCAAGCAATACTCTTGATTCTGGTGTCTGCAGAAAAAGGCACGACCTTCCAACCTGCCTTGCACCGCCTAAATAGCTTACTCTAATCCATTCGTTCTTTTTTTCCCTTATCCACCCATCATAAATCCTGTGGCCAATCTTATCAAGAAATTTTCTCCTGTAATCTGAATTTTGGTATAAAACAGCCCTTATGTTTTCAATAAGCTGTGATCTTATTGCGGGTTTTCTCCTTATTAACGGAACCCACAATGTTTTTTTTCTTATCTCTCTTAAAATATCTCCCTGCTTGCCAATTGCAAGCCCTGGTTTTTCTGCTTCTATTATCACCCTTGAACGCTGAGGGTCAAATATTATCTTATCAACACCAGCTTCTTTAGGAATATGCTCTCTTATAATTTTTTCAGAATCTTCTATATCCAGGGTTATTGCCGGATCTGGCCTTAACTCAACCCTTTTTTTTATATTATTAACTATCTTTCTTATGAGCCCATTATTATCTAAGAAAAAGTCTTTGTCTTTTGTGTAAAGGACTATATTTGCTCCCTCAAAACAAGCATCACTTATCTTTTCCCCTGGCAACTGGCTCAGAATTTCCTTTATTATTACATTATTCATCAAATACACCATTTATAATTTAAGAAAAATTAATACAAATCTTGTTTAATTTCTTTTTCAAAAACTTTTTTAATGCCATCTTTTGTTATTGTCACAACATCAATGCCATTGCCTGTTGCAGAATCTCTCTGGAGAGCAGCATTAATGCACTTAACAGCTAACTTTACTCCCTCATCTATTTTCATATCATTTTTGTATAAAGTTTCAAGAACACCATATGCTACCACAGACCCTGATCCAGAGGATACATAACTATCATGTTTTGTCAGCGAGCCATCAGCATAGATATCATAAAGATGAAATCCTTTGTAATCATTTCCTGCAAAAAGAAAGTGCGATATTCCAGGTATCATGGACATCTTCCTTATATTGGAATAAACAAGTCCTGCAAGCAAATTAACAGATTCCTTTACATTTGGTTTTCTTTCTGTTCTTATTTCTTTTAAGCTAAGTTCTGCTTTTATCAATTTTACAAGCAGCTGGACATCTGAAACAACGCCTGCTGTTGTTAGGGCCATATCATCATTTATCTGGTATATCTTCTGTGCTTTTTTATCACTGATTAAATTTCCAGAAGTTGCTCTTCTGTCTGCTGCAAGAATAACACCCTCCTTGCACATAATTCCAACTGTTGTAGTTCCGGTCTTCATAATATTTTCATTTTCCATAGGATTAACACCTTCCAGAAATCTTCTTTTATAGAACAAATTAATAAGCATAAAACAGAGTATATATTTAAATCTTGCGGTTTTTGATTTTTATAATTTGGTTAGAGGTCTTTTAATAATTTTCAATATTCCAAAGAAACCTACCAAAAGATTTATATAAAAAGCTAAGTTTTTTCATTTATATGAGCAGAAAAAAGGAAGAAGCAGCAAAACAAGAAGAGATAAACCAGCAGATTACAAGAATAAAACTGCCAAGGGGCAAGCAGACATTTGGAATTTTAGAGCAAAGGCTTGGTGCAAGCAGGACAAGAGTCAGGTGCCTTGATGGTAAATCAAGGATTTGCAGAATTCCAGGCAGGCTAAAGAGAAGGCTCTGGGTAAGGCAGGGTGACTTAGTAATTGTTGAGCCATGGGAATTTGGCGGCGATGAAAAAGGGGATATTATCTATAAATACAAGCCAGTGCAGGTAAGCTGGCTTAGAAGAAAGGGTTATTTAAAAGAACTAGATTCTTTTGAAGAGTTCTAATTACTACTCCAGAATAAAAAACTTTATATATAAGCACTACTATTTAATTTCTATGAGAATCAAACCCATGTATTCTACGATTGTTGTTATATTTTTTATAAGTATTATAGGGCTGACAAACCTAATATTTAATATAAAGGATTTTTTTGTTCCAGAACTGTTGGTATTGCTATTGTTTCTTATATCAGCGGTTATAATAACCTATAACCTCTATAATCAGAGAAAAGAAGCATGGGTTATGTCCTTGTTTTTCTTTGCAGCATATCTGATAAACATAACATTCATTCATTTTTATTCACAAGACCAGGCATTGTTTGTTTTGCTTATGCTGACTACTATTATCGGGTTTATTCTATCAGTAGAAAACATCAAGGGAAAAATAAGACCGAAGTCAAAATATGAAAAAGAAGTTCTGCGTGAGGCTGACGAACTTGTTAATGCAGAGAAACATTTTGAGGAAAAACTCCCGGATATTTTTATTGAAGAGATGAAACCATCAAAACAGGATGCTGAAATTCAAGTTAAAAAGCCAAAAAAGAAAGAAATAACAAAAAAACCATTGAAAGGATATGTAGCAAGCAGGAAAGGCGTTAATTATCATGAACTAAAGTGCAGGTGGGCGAGGAAGATTCTGCCAAAAAGGAAAATATGGCTTAAAGACAAAAAAGAGGCTGAGGAAGAAGGATTCAAGCCATGCAAGTGTGTTAGATAGGATTTCTCTATTTTATTTTTCTCTAATAAAATAAATTATTAAGCAAGCAGCACCTATGCAAATACAGCTATCTCCTATATTGAAGACCGGCCAAATCCTGAGGTCAAGAAAATCTATAACAAAACCAAATAATAATCTGTCAATAAGGTTTGATAATGTTCCCCCAAGAATGAGCCCAGAAAATATCTGCAAGGATTTTTTTTCTTGAATCTTATCATAATAAAATAAGATTATGCCAATGACAATTATTGCAAACCATGTCAGCAAGCCTGTTTTGCCCTGCATTATCCCAAAACCCGCACCAAAATTAGTTACATAGGTTATATGGAAAATGTTCTTTATTACAGCTGTAGAATCTCCAATATTCATGCTGTTTCTGACAAAAAACTTAACTAGTTGGTCTAATAAAACCACACATAAAGAAATTAAAAAGAATCTAAATCCGCTTTTTTTAGGAATCTTTTTTTTCATAAGAACTTACTCTTTTGCAATTTTTTCAAGATTAGCAATCCTTCTATCAAGGTCATTCAGGATTAGCTTTATTGTATCTAGCTTTGATGAGATAAGCTCTAGTTCCTTGTCAGTTGTAGTTGACTGCCGGGTTTGCTTAAATGATTCTATGCTTGATGGATTTTGCAAACTAAAATCTGTTTGTTCAAATTCAGGCATTCCATATTCAGGCTTGGCCATATCACTGGATGGCATTCCTGTCCTGTCAAAACCAATATCCTCATTTAATCCTATATTATCCTTTATGAGAGAATCCCTGTCTTCAGAAAACTTTTTTTTACCAAATTGAAACCTATCAAAAAAACCTATGTCAATCACCCCTTTATTGTTTGGTTAATCTTATTAATGGCACTATCCTTTGCCTCTTCAAACATTTTCTTAATAAAAGATGTTGGAATTAGTCCTATAAACTTAAATACAGCTGTTTCAGGATATATTATAATATTTTTTTCCTTATACTCGCTGAATATGAAGAATGTGCCTTTTTTTTCAATTGCTTCACTGAATAAAGCAGCAAAAACCTGAGACTTAAATTCCACAGGGTCACTAATGCCATTAAGAGCAGGATCCATGCCTGTTTCACTCTTATATAAACTAATTGGATCATTGGATTTCAGCACAGAATAAAGAAAGTTTTTTGAGAGTTCCTTCCCATTAAAATTAACCTTTTCATCAACTAAATCAAACGCCTTAAGGTCAATTATAAACATCTTCTGGTTATTACCAAGCATTTTCTTATAATCTTGTTTTTTGAAGCTGTTTTGATATTCTGCAACCTGGCTTATTCTCAGAAATTCTGCTTCCTCTTCAAAATCTGTTGCAACAAAACCAGCAACAATCTTTTCATTATCCTGCAAAAGCATAAGCTTTGGCTTGCTTTCAAGATTATCCTTTAGCTCAACTGCATCTTTATATGTAAAAAAGCCAAAAATGCTTGTTATCAGAAAAGCAATAATCAATATCATAAGAACTGCCTTGATGAGTTTTGTAACAATCTTTAATATTACTATTGAAACTACCACAAAAATAATTATTGTTATTATCAAACCAGTATCCATTTTACCTCTTTTTATATCTCTAAAACATATTTTTATTTAAACCTTTTTGTTTTAGCCAACTATTTTCAGCAATGGATCATTTTTCCCATAAGGCTTTTTGCTGTAATGCCTTTTTGCATGCTCGACTATCAGGGCATGGTACTCCTTGAAAATCCTGTGATTATGCTCTAAGTTATCCATAAAGAGCTTTTGAACCTCATCATAAGCTGCTTCAGGCTTTATAACTCCAAGATTTGCAAAAATTCGCCTGGTGTATGTGTCAATAACAAAAATCTGCTTGTCAAGGGCGTAAAGAAGGATTGAGTCAGCTGTTTCAGGTCCAATGCCATTAATATTTAACAGGAGTTTTCTTGATTCCCACAAGTCCGTCTTCCTGAGCTTTTTAATAGGATATTTTTTTAGGAACTCTGCAACATTCTTTAGCTTCTTTGCCTTCTGGTTGAAATAACCTGAGCTCTTAATGGCTTGGGCAAGGACTTCATGCTTTACTTTGAATATTTGGTTAATATCAATGAGATTTAGCCTATTAAGTTCAATGATTACTCGCTCTACATTTGGTTTCCATTGTGTGTTTTGTGTCAGCACGGCACCGAATATTATTTCCAATCGTTGCTTATCATTTTTTGTAGCAATGCCATAAATAGGGGCTGTTTCAGAGCCGGAGCAGTAATTAACTGGTGTTACCGGCCACCAGCCTTGAAAACCATATTCCTTGAGCAATATACTGTATATTCTCTTTAGCAGATTCATCTTGTTTCTTATTCTTTTTTAAGTTCTACTATTTTATTTATATCCTGAACAACAACATCTACCTGTGATTTTAGGTTCTTTACAGCCTGGTTAGATAAATTTTTAATTGCCCCAATATGTTCAAAGAGCAGGCTGCTTTGTTTAGTGCTGTTCTTTATCAAACTTATTGTGATGTCTCTTCTCCACTCAATCTTCTGATTCTCTAATATACTGATTAATTCAAGAAGCTTTTCTAATGACTGTGTAATACTAATAAAAATTAGTTCTGCATTTACAGGATCAATATCTTTTGTAAAATGATTGATTCTGCTTTTTGTAAATAATGTAAATATCTGCTGCAATGAGTCTTCTAAGGATGCGATGTAGGTATACATATCAATAATCTCTCTTTTTTTTATTATACCTTCCTCAATATGATCTATTATCCTGTTTATATTCTGCCTAAATAATAGCAATGAAGACCTAATCCTGCTAATCTTCTCACCGAGAGAAATCTCATACACTTCATTTAGTATTATATCCTGCTTTATAGAAACAAGCTTTGATGTAACAAATGCCAACAAAAGCAATCCGCAAACAACTTCAATTAAAGCAAGAATCCTGAATCCTCCAAAAGGTATAATATCACCAAAGCCAGTTGTTGTTGCAGTTATAAAACTAAAATATATTGCATCAAAAATACTCAAACTGGTTTTATCTCCCAAAGCTTGGTATAGATAAGAAGTGCCTTTTGTTAAGAAATGATACACAAAACCAAACATCATTATAACAAAAGCCCATATAAGGAAAATATGCAGAAATGATAGCTTGTCAAACCAGGCATTCATACTCTTTTTCTTTAAACTTCTTAACAATTGGCTAAGGGGGATGTATTTTTTCATATAAAATGAGGTGCATATGTCCTATATAAATTTTGCTTTATAAAAAAAGATTATTTTATTTCATTTAATTGCCTGATTATTTCTTTGACTCCCATTGTAGATGGGTCTTTTGTTACCTGGTCTGCAAGCTTCTTAAGTTTTTTATTAGCATTTGATAATGCTACCTTAAACCCAGGATTCAAAAACATATCCACATCGTTCTCCCCGTCTCCAATAACAATTGTCTTTTCCATATCAATATTTAAGTATTGCATTGCCAGCCTTAATCCAAGTCCTTTATTAACATTTATTGGTGCTACTATAATTTCATCAACATTTTTCACAAAGCACACTCTATCTGCAATCTTTCCTAATTCTTTCCTTATAAGTTTTTCATCCTCAATTTTGTTGCTTGTTATTACTCTTCCGTTTACTGTGTTTGGAAGATTAAGATTTTTAATTATTTTCTTTGCTCTTCTCATATAAATTGTGTTTAGGGTAATTGTTTTTTTAGTGGAAGGAAAATAGATGACTGCCCCATTTTCTGCAACAACACATCTCCATATATTGAATTTATTGCAGAGCTTTTTTACATAATAAATACTCCTCCCAGTTGCGAGGATTAAATCTATTCCTAAATTTTTTAAATCATTTAAGAGCTCCTTATCAAAATCAGCAGGGTCAAACTCTGGCTTTCCTGGCCTGTCTGTTATTGTTCTGTCAAGGTCAGTTATTATTGTCTTGACATCAGACCGATTTAAATACTTGATCTTATGAAATTCATTCTTAGCTTTAATAACCTTATTATATACAATTAAATGTTTCTCAATACCTATTTCCATCTTGAAATTATTTTCAACAATTTCAACAGACTTCTTTGACATTCTATCTCTTAATTTATTATTTTTAAGAATTCTTATAATTTTGTCAGATGTTGCATTAATATCTCCAACATCAACAAGAAACCCATTCTCATTATCTTTAACCTGTATTGGTATGCCGCCAACTTTTGTTCCTACAATTGGGTTTCCACAGGCCATACCTTCTGTAACAGAAAGACCAAAACCCTCATTTTTTGAGCATAATGCAACAATGTCAGCACTATTATACAGTTCTGGAAGAATGTTGTAATCAATATTTCCAGTAAAAATAATATCTTTATCAAGATTAAGGTCTTTTATAAGCTGCTGCACTTTTTGATTCAGAATTTCCCTGTCTTTTGACAGCTTGCTGCTCATTGATTTTCCTCCTACGAAGACAAGCTTTGCATTAGGAACATCTTTTAGTATTTTTGGCATAGCTTTAATAAGCTGTTCGTGACCGCACTTTGCATCAACACGCTGTACGCATAATATAACTTTTGAATCTTTAGGGATACCATATTTTTCTCTTACAACTGTCTTATTAACATCCATAACTTTGAATAATTTTGTATTTGCTATTGGATAAATTAATTCTGTTTTATCTCTTGAAAGGCCTGCATTTACTGCTGCCCCTATATATTCAGGTGAGGAGAAAATTATCTTATCATATTCATTTAGATTTTTTATAAGGAATTCTGAAAGTGGCTTTGACATATTTTCAATGAAGGGTATGTGCCATGTTAAAATCAATGGAGTTCCTCTTGGGACATATCTGTAAGCAAAAAGAAGCTGGAAATCATGTATATGCACAATATCGGCATGATCTTCTTCAAGAAGCTCTTTTATTTTTTCCCCAAAATACTCATTTACAGTATTAAAATCAGAAAACCCTTCCATCTGGTCTGCAGGCTTTCTAAACTCATTCTTATTGTAATGGCATTCTTTGTACACTTCTTCTTTAAATTTGCTGTAACCTTCCATTATCCTAGAGTCAATAGGCTCTTTAGGCACCCTAAAAATAGATACGCCCTTTATTTCATCCTGGTTTTCATCTCCAGATGGTCTTAAATGCACTTCAACAACTTCATTGCCATTCTTTACCATCTCTTTGCAGAGATTAAGAAGA
>JAHIFA010000055.1 GCA_018901315.1 Nanobdellota archaeon
ATAATATTTTTAAGATGAAGTTTATATATTTTTTGAAAAACTAAATCTAACTATTTTTTATTGCCAAAGACATCTAACTTCTCCAATTATGGTATTCCTGCAGGCTTGCCTTTCTTCCGCTCTTTAGTTTTGCATATCTGCCAAAATCATTTATTTTTCTTAAATCATCTGAGCTGAAAACAGGGCCATCCCTGCAAACTAATTTATTTCCGCATGCACAGCTTCCGCAAACACCAATGCCGCAACGCATAAACCTTTCAAGAGATGCCTCGCACTTGATTTTATGTTTTTCTGCAAGCTCAAACACAGTTTTCATCATTATTTCTGGGCCGCAGGTGTATATGGTATCATATTTTTCTTGTTTTAGAATTTCTTTTAGCCTTTCTGTTGCAAGGCCCTTATAACCAATGCTGTTGTCATCTGTGCAGATATCCATTTTAAAGCGTTCTGTGAAAAATAAATCTTTTTTTTGCTTTGCACCAAAAATCACCATTGGATATTTTAGGGATTCAACAAGAAGGGAAACCCCTGCCAGGCCCATGCCTCCAGAAACAACAACTGCTTTTTTTTCAGAAGCTGTAAAGCCTTTTCCAAAAGGCCCTCTGTAAAATAGATTATCTCCCTGCTTTAGTTTGAATAATTCTTTTGTGAAATTTCCCTTCAGCTCAACTGTAACTCCTGCAGGCTTTTTATAGGATAAGCTAAATGGCTTTTCATCAACAGAAGGAAGCCAGAGCATTATGAACTGGCCAGGATTTATATCAATATCCTCATTAAAGAAAAATGTTTTTGTCTTGTGGTTTTCATCTATAACCTGTTTTATTGTAAGTTTTCTGTGGATTTTTTGCTCTTTTTCCATCTTATTCATGTGCAATCCCTATAAATTCTTTTATTGAGTTATAGCCATTTTCCTGCATCCACTCCTTGACTTCATTTACTATGCTTCCAAATACACCAATGCCATGATAGTAAACAGCTGAGCCAATTCCAACAGCACTAGCTCCTGCCTGAATCATCTCAATAGCGTCTCTTCCATTCATTATTCCACCAGTGCCTATTATTGGTATGCTAACTTTTTCGTAAATATCATAAACACATCTTACTGCAATCGGCCTTATGGCCGGCCCGCTCATTCCACCTCTTTTATAGTGAAGAACAGGTTTTTTTGCATCAATATTAATAACCATTCCCTGCACGGTGTTAATTGCATTTACTGCATCTGCGCCTGCTTTTTCACAGGCATAAGCAATCTCAGCAATGTTGGTTACATTAGGAGAAAGCTTTGGAATTATAATAACATTATTAGCAGCATTTTTCACTGCTTTTGTTACATAAGCAGCGCAATTCTTGTCCTGCGAGAAAAGCATGCCATTTTCCTTGTTTGGGCATGATATATTAAGCTCAATCATTTTTGGCTTATATTTTATTATGTACTTTGTGATATTAACAAAATCCTCTATTTTGCTTCCGTAAATGCTCCATATCACAACATCTTTTATTTTTGAAAGTTCATTAAATTCCATATCCATATTTTTATAGCCAGGGCTTGGAAGTCCTACTGCATTTAGTAATCCATGACCAAAATCAACCACGCTTGGATTATTATTGCCGTCTCTTGGTTTTGGGCCTATTGATTTTATTGTTGCTGCTCCTGCATTATTTTCAAAAGCTCTTTTTATGAGCTCAGGGATTGTTCCAAGAATTCCTGAAGAGAGTATTGTTGGATTTCTGAGCTTTACTCCTGCAATGCTTGTGCTTAAATCCAACATTTTATTTTTATGAGTTTAATATCATATGAGGTTTTCGCAAGCATTTCTGCGCATAATTTTAAAGCCCTCTGCTTCCTGGCTTGGTTATTGGTATTTTATTTTTACATAAGGGGCAATTATCTGGCTCATAGGTGTTCATTTTTATTGTTAGTAATTTTTCATACCTAATCCCAAAATCTACTTTTCCGCCGCTTCTGTCAATTAGCGCTCCAACACCAACTACCTCTGCTTGCCTTGATTTAACTATGTCTATGACCTCTCTTGCAGAGCTTCCTGTTGTTGTAATGTCCTCTACAACCAGAACTTTTTCCCCTTTTTTTATCTCAAAGCTTCTTCTTAAGGTCATTTTTCCATTTTCCCTTTCTGTGAAGATTGCCCTGACCCATGGCCCCAAAACCATAGCCATTACATGTGCCATAATAATAGCACCCATTGCAGGCCCAATAATCACATCAATATCACTTCCCTTAAACTTTTTTCCAAGCTCGCTGCATAGATTATGGATAAATTCAGGGTATTGCATGACCTGGGAGCACTGGATATAAGAATCAGAATGCACACCAGATGTCAGTTTAAAATGCCCTTTTTGTATTGCCCCTGCTTCTTCAAATCTTCTCATTATTTCCTCTTTGTTTATCATTTTTAGTTAACCCCTATTTCCTTTAGTATGTTTTTAGCTGCTTCTACTGGGTTTTTTGCATTTCTTATTGGCCTTCCAATAACAATAAAATCAGCTCCTTGTTCAAAAGCCTGCTTTGGTGTCATTATCCTTTTTTGGTCATTTAACTCTTCTCCAGTAGGCCTTATTCCTGGAGTTAAAATTATAAAATCATTTCCACAAGTATTTCTTATTTTTCTAATTTCTTGAGGAGAGGCAACAACCCCGTCAAGCCCTGCTGATTTGGCTAGTTTTGCAAGATGAACAACATATTCTTTTATAACCCCCTTTACTCCAATTTCCTTTTCCAGGATCTCTTGGTTAATGCTTGTCAGGACAGTAACACCCAAAACCAATGGTTTTTTTATGCCAAGTTTTATGCTTGTTTCCCTTGCTGCATCAGCAGCTGCTTTCATCATCTCATAGCCGCCAGAGGCATGAACATTAAACATATAAACTCCTAACTTAGTTGCAGATTCAGCAGCGCCCTTTACTGTGTTTGGGATGTCGTGAAACTTCAAGTCAAGGAAAACTCTTGCTTTTGCTTTATTTATCATACTAATGATTTTGGTTCCTTCAGAGGTAAAAAGCTGATTACCTACTTTGAATACCCCAACATAATTCTTTAACAAATTTACCAGGTTTTCTGCAGAGCTGAAATCATCCACATCAAGGGCCAAAACCAGTCTTTCCCTTGCTGACAATGAATTTTTAGTTTTAATTACAGAAATAGAAACCACCCCCTTTTAATTTTGAATAAATCTTAATTAAATAGAAGAAACAGCCTATTTTAGAACTAGAAACATCGATTTCTTTCAAAAAAAACATCCTAAAAAAATAATGAAGTTGTTTTGACTTATATAGTTTTATCTTTTACAGAATATGCTTTAAAAAACAAAGGTTTTAATATTGATTTAACTACTAATTTAATATGAAAGAGGCAAGCTATTACAAAAAGCTCAAACATGGAAATGTCCAGTGTATTTTATGTCCCAGAAAATGTGCTATAAAAAAAGATTCTTATGGCTTTTGCAATGCAAGAAAAAACATAGATGGAAAGCTTTATTCTGTTGTTTACTCAAACCCCTGCGCAGTTCACATAGACCCTATTGAGAAAAAGCCTTTGTATCATTTTATGCCTGGCTCAAAAGCACTCTCTATTGGAACAATTGGCTGTAATCTTGAATGCAGGCACTGCCAAAATTGGACAATGGCAAGATCAAAGCCAGAAGAGATTTTAACAGAAAAAATTACTCCTGATGAAATTATTGAACTTGCAATGCAAAACAACTGC
>JAHIFA010000056.1 GCA_018901315.1 Nanobdellota archaeon
TGATTATTATACAAAGTGGTGATCAATTCATTATGAAAAAGGTTAGTAAGCTCAGTAAAAATTTAGAGGAAGATTTGATTTTTGCAAAAAGAACAGAAGAAGCCCTTAAAAGATATGAGAAAGGGGAATTCATTGAAATGGATTTTGATGATTTTTTGAAAGATGCAAAAAAATGGTAAAAGTTCTCTTTCATGCTTTTTTTAAGAAAACTTTTTCCAGAATTAAGGACAAATCCTTAAAAGAAAAGATAATAAAACAATTTCTAAAAATTAAAAACAATCCTGAAACAGGCAAGCCCATGAAATATACTAGAAAAGGCACAAGAGAAGTCCACATACCTCCTTTTAGGTTGTCTTATTTGTATATAAAAGAAGAGAATAAAATAGTTTTTCTAGATTTATACCATAAAGATAAACAATAACTACCTTAGGGTGTTTTTCTAATCATTGTCCTTGGGAAAGGTATTGTGTCTTTTATGTTATCTGATTTACAGAGCCATGCAATTACTCTTTCTACTCCGAGGCCATATCCTGAATGAGGCACTTTTCCATATCTTCTTGTGTCAAAATACCATTCATACTTTTCAGGCTTTTCACCCTGCTCAATTAAGGCCTTTTTCATCTCCTCAATATTAGTATCCCTTTCGCTTCCGCCAATTATCTCGCCATAGCCCTCTGGAGCTATCATGTCAAAGCACAATGCTGTTTCTAGATTTTCAGGATCTCTTGATTTGTAAAAAGCCATTATTTTTTTAGGGTAGTTTGTTATTATTATTGGTTTTTCATATTTCTTTGATATTGCATCCTCTTCAACTGTTCTTAAATCCTTGCCCCATTCAATCTCAATGCCATCTTTTTTTAATTCCTCCAAAACTTGGGTGTATGTAAGCCTTGGAAAAGGTGTTTTTATGTTTTTTAGTTTTTCAATGTCCTGGCCTAAAGATTTCAGTTCTTCTTCATTATGCTCAAGAACATATTTCACAATAAAAGCAACTAAATCCTCTGCATTCTTCAGTATGTCATCAAGCTTAAACCATGCGACTTCTGTTTCAGCCATCCAGAACTCTGAGAGATGCCTTGATGTTTTTGAGCGTTCAGCCCTAAAACATGGAGAAATTGTGTAAATTTTTTCCAAAGCAGAAATCATTGTCTCTGCATAGAGCTGCCATGACTGCGTTAAATACATAATATCATCAAAATATTTTACCTCAAAAAGTGTTGAGCCACCCTCGCAGCTTGTTGGGGAAAAAATAGGAGAATGCTCTTCATAAAAGCCCTTATCATTGAAAAATTTTCTTATTGCCTGAAAAACCGCTGACCTTACCTTTAAGATTGCAGTCATTTTTCTTGACCTTAGCCAGAGATGCCTTTGATCAAGTAAAAACTCAGGGCTTTGGTCTTTTGTTATTGGGAATGTGTCGCTTTCTCCGATTATTTTTAGTGAAGAAACAGAAATCTCATATCCAGTTGGGGCACGTTCATCTTTTTTTATTTCTCCTGTTATTTCAAGTGAGCATTCCATTGTGGTTTTTAAGGCCTCATTCCAAAGCTCATCACTTAGTTTTGATTTTTCAACAACGCATTGTATTATGTCTGTTGAATCGCGCAAAACTATAAAGGCCATCTTGTTGCTGTTCCTTACACGATAGCACCAGCCTCTTATATTGACTTGGCCAGTACTTTTTTCCATTGCCTGTTTTATTGATATAAATTCCATTATTATAACCCTTATAGTAAAAGATAAGCTGTTATTTATAAAATTTTGTAAATTTGGGTCAGAGTCAAATCCTCATAGAAAGTAAGTATAACTTATGCAAATTGCTGTTATATATGGGTCAAAATCTTTGATTTTGAAGCGCAGCGTCCCCTTGAGTTTCAAAACAGCAACTTAATCGACAATCTTATGTTGTTCAGGAGTCCATTTTGGAGCATTCACTAATGCTAATAATAATTTACTCCCTTCAACCCAATAGATTTCTCCCTTTTCAAAGAAATACAAATCTCCTTCACTAATTTCAAAATCGCCTTTTTCAGAATGAACAATTCCAGAACCTGATATTACATAATATATCTCTTCACATTCTAAGTTGGTTACTCTTTTTTGTTCTGGATAGCGACCATCAATTAATGCGGTTGCGTAACTAAAATCTTTGCTTGGATATTCATATTCCCAGACTGTACAATCCTTGGAATTTTCAATTTTTGTTGATTCTGACTTTTTGATTAGCATAGTATTAAGATTTTGAAATTAGTATATAAATGTTGTTGCTGTTTTGAAATTTTGTATAACAATAGTTAAGTAATATATTACTCTGGAGCACTTTAGGATTGTATGGGTACTCTTAATAGAAAACTATAAGAAAGCAAAGCTTATTCAATGTAATATGGAATCAGTTTTCAAACAAAGGATAGGTTTTAATGGAAATTTAAAAGAAATCTCAAAAATCATTTGTAGAAATTTTAATCTTGGAGACTTCCTAGGTTGCGAAATAATTCTCATAGGTTACGAAGATTTTAATTTCTCTTTGAAAACCGCAAACGGCAAATTCTTTGTAAAGGTTTTTTCCAATAAAAGAACACTTGATGATTGTAAAAGAAATGTGGATGTAGTAGTCAAATCAATAGAAGCTGGAGTTTCTGTTCCTAAATTATATAAATCAGAGCAGGGATACCTACACATCCTAAAAAGCGATCAATCAACATTACGACTTTGTGTTATGGATTTTATAGATGGTAAAGACTTTTTTACTTCTAAAGCAGCAGTTACAAAAGAAGATATGCTTTCACTGGCATATCAAGCATCTTTAATTAACTTCATCAATATTAAGCCTCCTAAAATATATGATTCATGGGCAATTACTAACTTTCCTCTAGAATTTGAAAAGAAAAGCCAATACTTAGAAAAAAAAGATTTTGATATAATCAAACCTCTTGTTGAAAAATTCAGGAATCTCACAATTGAAACCTTGCCTAACTGCTTCGCTCATGGAGATATAATCAGAACTAATGTAATTAAGGATAAAAATGATAAGATTTGGATTGTAGATTTTTCAGTTTCAAATTATTATCCTCGTATTCAAGAACTAGCAGTATTGGCTTGTGATATTTTATTCAATAAAAATAATAAAAAAAAGAGTGAACAGAATCTTAAAGATGCTTTAGAAGAATATCAAAAATTAATAAAACTAACAAGAAGAGAACTTGAGTCTTTACCCACATACATTAAACTTGCCCATGCAATGCATGTATTATGCGCAACCTATGAGAAAAAAGTAAATAATAACAATACTGAAGAAAACGAATACTTTCTAAACATTGGGAAGTTTGGATTAAGACAAATGGAGTAAATTCTCTTTTGACTTTTGGAAAACTATTTAATATGATTGTTTATTCTTTTGTTTTATGTTTGATATTCAGTATGAGGATGAGAAAACCAGGGCAAGGGCTGGCCTATTAAAAACAGCTCATGGCAAGGTAGAAACACCTTTTTTTATGCCTGTTGCAACCAGGGCAATTGGAAAGTATATTGGAGCATTTGATTACAAAGAGATGAATGCCAATGCAATAATATGCAATGCTTTTATTCTTTCTTTAAGGCCTGGAATTGATGTAATTGAAAAGGCAGGAGGATTGCATAAGTTCATGAACTTTGACAAAACAATTTTCACAGACTGCGGCGGATTCCAGATGCTGAGGGAAAGTTTTTTGCAGAA
>JAHIFA010000057.1 GCA_018901315.1 Nanobdellota archaeon
CATACAAGAATCTTCACAGGCTTAAAAGATATTAGTAATGGATTCTTGTTTAGATAGCATTTTTTACAAAGGCCATCCAGGAATATTTCTTTTTTCCCGCATTTAGTGCATAGTTCCATAATATAATAAAAATAGTAGTTGTATAAATAACTATTTGATTCATCAAAACCGATAGTTTTTTATTTCTTTTGCTTAAAACTCTTTCTCTATGGAGAAAAATAGCTTAAAAAAAACATGGAAAAAAGTATGGCGCTTCATATGGGAGGATAACAGCATATGGAGCTGGATTGTGAATATTATACTTGCGTTTATTCTTATAAAGTATATAGTTTATCCTGGACTTGGCCTTGCTTTAGGAACATCATATCCAATAGTTGCAGTTGTCAGCAACAGCATGGAGCACAATAGCCTTGATTTTGATGATTGGTGGCAAAACAGTGAAGAATATTACTCAAGCATTGGAATAGCAAAAAATTCATTTGAGAACTTCCCATTAAAAAATGGATTTAACAAGGGAGACATAATGATTCTCTGGAGAGCAAATTCTAACAACATTAAGAGAGGGGATGTAATTGTATTTATAAGTGCGAGAACAAATCCAAAGCCAGACCCAATAATTCACAGAGTTATTATTATAGAAGAAAAGGATGGCAGCATAATCTATCAGACAAAAGGGGATAATCATATTACTAACCGTCGCCAAATTAATGGATGTTTTCAGGATGGTTGTATTTATGAGTCAGACATCCAGCAAAGCCAGATATTGGGTAAGACATTGTTTAAGGTCCCTTACCTTGGCTACATTAAAATATGGTTTGTTGATTTATTGAATCTTTTTATTAAATAGGAGGTAAAAATGTTTTGTCCAAAATGCGGGTGTTTATTATTGCCAAAGAAAATAGATGGGAAAAGAGTGATGGCATGTTCTTCATGCAGTTATGCAAGCAATGACCTTGAAAAAACTAAAATTGTTGAAAAGACTATAAAAGAAAAGGAAATTGAGGTTATGGAAGGTGATGATTCTAAAAGCCTTCCTGTAACAGAAGTTGAATGCCCCAAGTGCGGAAATAAGAAAGCATACTATTGGCTTGTGCAGACAAGGTCCGGTGATGAGCCGGAGACAAAATTCCTCAAATGCATTAAATGCAATCACATCTGGCGGGATTACAATTGATAGATAAAATAAAACAAGATGTAATCAAGGTTATTTTGAAACCTAATTCATCAAAGAGCAGGATTGTTAAGTTTAATTCTGAGAGAGAAGCATACATTATTGATATAAAAGCCCCTGCTCAGGATAACAAGGCGAATATAGAGCTTGTTAAGTTCCTTTCAAGAGCATTAAAGAAAGATGTTAAGATAATCAAGGGTTTTAAAAGCAGAGAAAAATTAATTAAGATTTCTCCAAAAGAATAATTACTTTTTTTCTCTTCTTTCACTAAGAAAAATTATAATTGCAAGAATAATTATTCCCAGCAAAATATTGTATTTGTAGGAGATTATGAATCCAATGATTTTAGTCAAAAAATTTGAAGAGTAGAGAAAAAATATTATTAAAACACCGGCTAAAACAAACACATACTTGATGAATTTATTTTTCTTATCGATTTTTTTCAGGGCTTTTTTTGGCTTTTTCTCTTTTTTCTTTTGTTTTTCTCTTTTTTCAAACCATTCTTCCTTAGAATCATCTTCTGTAAAGAAATCAACAACTGCCTTCCAGAATCCCTTATCATGTTTTTTTTCTTTTTTAGGTTCCTTTTTTTTCTTGATTTTTTCAGTCCTTTCCTTTTCAGGTTCTTCTACTTCTTCTGTGAAGAAATCAACTATCCCATTCCAGGCGCTTTTTAATGCGCTTTCTTCTTTTCCCTGAGACTGTTCTATTTCATCAATCTTTTTTTTGTCTTCTTTTTTTATTTCAGGATGTTTTTTCAAAAAGTTAATTATTCTCTTGAACCTTGAATCAAGCCTGTTTAGATTTTTTCTAAAATAATTATTTTCAACAGAATTTTTTCTTACTAGCTGAATTTCCTGCCTCAAGTCAGAAATCTGTTTGTTGAAGTATGATTCATCAATGAATCTTTTTTCCATTTCATCAAGCTCTTTTTTCATATTATTTATGTCCTGTGCTCTTTTCTTGATCCTGGCGTCAAACTTGTTTGCCTGCATATTAAATTCTTCTTTGCTGACAACAAAATCTCTGAAATTTTTGAACTCCCTTTTAATTCCATTAATTTTTTTAATATCCTCAGCAATAGAATTAACAGCTTCTCTTAGCTTTAATGCCTCTTTTAACTCTTTTTTTAGCTTTTCCCTTTTCTTTATTTCTCTTCTTAATTTATCATATTTTTTGCTGAAAGAATCTAATTCATTATTAAACTCCTGCTTTTCAACATATCCATCCTCAAAATCAATTAGTTTTTTGTTTAGCTCATCAATATGCTCTTCATTTGTTTTGGCTAATTTTTGTATGTCGCTTTTCACCTTAGAAAAAGAATTTTTTAGGTTAGAGTTTAGTTTGTAAAGCTTTAGTTCAACATCTTCTTGTTTAGTATTAGAAACCATTTTTAATTTTAAAGTGATAACAAATATAAAAACCTTTCGGTAATTAAGCCTTAATAAAGATTTTTAATTAAGATGTTCTCCATAAAGTTAAGCAAAACTTTTAAATAGCTATTGCCACAAAACTATAATTATAGACAAAAACACCACCATCTGGATAAATTTATGTTAATTAAAAAGG
>JAHIFA010000058.1 GCA_018901315.1 Nanobdellota archaeon
CAGGTATCTTAGGAATTACAAGGATAATGATCTTATCCAACCTAGGTATTAATTCATCATCAGAGATTACTGGAATGTTAGTGTCTGAAATGCCTGCTGATGAGAATTTAAGAGAAGCATCTTATGAAATGACAAGTACAGTTATGTTTATAGAAAAGCTTCCTGTTTATATGTTTATAGCAGGAATAATAATTACAGCAATTGGAATTTTAGCGCCAGACTTCAGATAAAATCATATGCCGGGTTGGCGGAATCTGGTTTAACGCGCCCGCCTCGAAAGCGGGTGTCCGCAAGGGCATCCAGGTTCAAATCCTGGGCCCGGCGTTAACAAATAGAATAAAAAGTTAAATTAAAACAGGTTTAGGTGTAGAATTAAAAGATTCAACAATATGTGAAATTTCTTTTTCACTTTTAGATTCAATATAATTTTTTGCATCACCAAATTCTTTTTTTATTGAATCTAAATCGTTCACTGTAGGATTTTCATAAGAACCAGGCCCGACTTCTAAAAGATATTTTACTTCTATATCCTTATTTTTATTATAACAAATCTTGCAATATACACCTTTGTCTAGTCCTTCACAAACTCCTAAAAATCTATAATTTTGTTCTATAATACATTGGTTATAATTTTCTTTAACTTCTTCATATCCACTCAAATTTCTGTCTAAACTCATTTATAATCACCTTTTTTATTAATTTATCATACTTTGTATGATACTTATATATAAAGCTTTCTTTTATCTTACTTTATCATACTTATTTGATTTTTAGAAAATTCAATTAAAATTTAATTTTAATAACAATTAAGAAAAAAGGTGCCGCTGGCGGGATTTGAGCCCGTGACCTCTACGTACCTCAGTTAGATGAGTTAATCATTGGGCAAGCCCTCATCGCTCAATACATATGAGCGTAGCGCTCTAACCAGGCTGAGCTACAGCGGCATATGAATTGGAGTTTACTCTTTCTTTTTAAGTATTTCCATTACTAATTCACAAAAATTTATTTCTTCTTTTTTGCTTTTTTCTTTTCACATCCGCATGCCATTGTTTCACCTCTCAAAATTATTCTAAACTGTTTGTGATCTTATTCTTGATTTCTTCTGCCTCTCCTTCTTTGTATCTGCTCTGTGGCCAAAGCTTTAAACCATCATTCTTAAGCCTTGGTATTATATGAAAGTGAGCATGCATAACAACCTGCCCTGCTGCTGGCTCATTGCTCATATTAATGCTAATACCGTCTGCATTTACTCCTTGCAGTATAGCTTTTGAAACCTTTTGAATCGCTTCCATATATCCTTTTAGCTCTTCTTCTGGCATCTCAAGCAGATTTTTATAGTGTTTTTTTGGTATTATCAATGTATGGCCTCTGTTAACAGGCCCAATATCCAGAAAAGCAAAAAAATTCTTATTTTCATAAACCTTGTTTGAAGGGATTTCACCCCTGACTATCTTGCAAAATATACAGTCCATTTTAACCTCCTACAATTCTATTAGATTATATTTGCTTTTGCCCATGCCAAACTTCTCTGCTGCCTTGACCTGTTCTGTTCCTGATTTTTTATTGAACTTCAAAAAAACATCTTGCCCCTCATTTTTTAATATAACATCATAGGCAGCCATATCAATTGCAACTCCATCAGGACTTGCCAAAAAACCATAATCATTTGCAATAATCTCTCCAGGGTGTGACTGACAGTCGCATAGCTTTGTGATATTTTTTAAGAATGAAATATAATAAACTTTTTTGAATTTTGACTGTGCAACAGCAGCTCCCTCTGCTAATAATATATCAAAATAATTTACCCTTGTTTTAATTGCTGAATTAGGGCATGCATAAACACAGTCAGAGCAGCCATAGCATGTTCCAAATATTGGTTTGTTCTTTACTTTTAAAGTCCCTAAAGGGCATGCTCTTTCACAAGCCTTGCATTGTGTGCATTCTCCAACAAATACTGGTTTTCCTCCATAGTGTATGTCTCCCTTTGTTTTCTTTGTCAGGGCACCCATTCCTAGGTTTTTAATGGCTCCTCCAAAACCAGTGCAAACATGGCCCTTAACATGGCTTACAACCAGGACAGCGTCTGTATCAACAAGCTCTTTGCAAACTTCATAAGTTAAATTTTCTCCTTTTACACTAATATGCTCATCATTTATTCTGATTTCTCCAAGATTGCCCCATCCTTTTTTAATGGTAAAATTTTTGTAAGAATCAGAATTATTTCTTAGTCCGCTGTATGTTACTAATGAATCAAACAAAAAGAATTTTATGTTAAGCTCATTCAAAACGTCTGTTATTGGCTTAATATCATCTGGCTTAAAAGCTGTTTTATTTCCGGGCTCGCCAAAATGAATCTTGATTGCAATTTTATTGCAGCCCTTAAACCTATCCTTAATCTCTTCTTTTACCTTTAATAAAAAATTATCTTTATTCTCTGAGTGGTATACAATTGCCATGTTTATTCATCCTTTTAACTGGACAGACCGGGATTTGAACCCGGGGCCTCGCCCTAGCCAAGGGCGCATTCTACCGGACTGAACTACCTGCCCATAATGCAAGAGAAAAAAGGTTAATATAAAAAGATTTCCTTATATTACCTACTTGTTCTTTCCTTCTTTGCTAAAAGTTTTTCTTCTTTTTCCAGCAAGGGTTCCACAACATCATAACAACTCATTCCATCAAAAAGCCTATTAACAACAAACAAAAGCGTTTCATTTACAGACCATAAAATATCAGCTTTATCAATTTCTTTTTCTTTTCTCTCATTAATGAAATTTTCCTTTACTTTAAATATGGATTTGTTATAATCATTGATTAATTTTTCATCATAAAAGAGTTTTGATAACTTTGATTTAATTTTTTTGATTTCTGAAGGAATTAACCTATTCTCTATATAAATGCCACGTTCAATAAGTTTCTCATAATCTAAGAAAATATCCTTTGAATTAGAATCTTCTTTCCCAATAAGTTCAGAAAATGCTCTAAAGCAATTCAACTTCCAGAAAGGATGATGATAAACAAATGGAGCTTTTAGTTTTGATTGTGATTTCTGTATCATCTGGCTTAAAGAATGATCTCCTGTCACAAGTGAAAGTTTGTCTGTAAATGCTACAAGCTGCATGAAATCAAAATCTGGGATAAATCCCAACTCAATAACTGATATATTCTCGTCTTTTAATCTGCGTTCTCTTTCAGGAAGATTAAAGTAAGTAATGCCTCTTTTAATGCAAGGATATTTTAAGTTTGATTTTTTTGCATTGCCTACACTAAAAATATAAAGGGGCTTATCTAAATTTTTTCTTGCAAATGATGCTATATCTAGAAAATTATGTGTTTCCATATTGCTTGAGTAAAAGAGTGACCATCCCCCCTTGACTACTTTTTCAATTTCATGTGAACAAAAATAATCAATGAATTTTGATTTGGGATATTTTCTTATTGTTGACATTAATGCTTTCTTTCTCATTTCTTCTATGCTGCCTTTATGAGTTATGTTTTTATCAATTTCGGTCAAGATTGATTCAAGTGTTCCCCTTGTATAAATTCCTGCCTGCGGACCAAACGAATCATGGTCAAAAGAAAATCCTGTTTTTATTTTTATGTGATTTTTAGAATAATTAGTCCAACAGATTTTATCATGGTCATATTCACTCAGCTGAATATCAACATATGTTTTGTCTACTTGTTCTTCTGTTCTTTTATCCTTTACTGGAGAAATGGATACAATGTTTGTGCTGCCTTTATAATGTTTTAGTGACCTAAATTTTTTATCGTCAATAAGAGTTTTCAATTTCTTTTCAGAATCACCACAATCAAAAGATACTTGATAATGTAATTTGATTGAATTAAAATGTTCCATAATGCTCAGGCTAGAAACAACATCGCCAAAACCCCCAAGTTCACAGATTGGTAAAAGTATATTAAAATTATTTTTATTGTTTATTATCATAAGTAAATAGTCAGAACTAGATATATTTAAAACTTTTGATTTTTTAATTATTTAGAAGTAGTTACAAGAGTTCTCATTAAAATATTAAAAAAAATAAAGTTACTTTATAGCCAGTTTTATATCCCCTTCATGGATTGTTTTTCTTCCTGAGTGCTGTGCAATCCTTGCTGCCTTTGTTGAAATCTCCTCTGCAATGTCTGTTATAACATCAGTGAATGCGTCAATTGCTTCTGCAGAAACCCTTTTTGCACCTGCATCAAGCAATATTCTTGCAAAGGGAGCCTTTGGTATTATGCTTATGTTTCTTGCCATTATAATTACCTCGTTGATTTATTGGAAAACGTAAAATTCATCTTATTTAAATAGATTTCGTTTTAGATAATCTCAGTTGATTTAAGAGGTAAATAATAGTTTTATAAGCTTAAATTAAATGGAAACATCCTGAAATTACAAGAAGAAAGTTTAAAGGGCTTATTTAAGTACTTTACCAGTTTTCATATACCACATATAAAGATCAAGCTCTGCGCAGGGCATTTTTAATGTATCTGCTATTTTTTTAAAGATTTTCTCAATCTCAAGATAATTCTTTTTGTTCAGGGTTTTTGGCTTTTCTTTTATAAAATCATATTCTTTCATAAGGTTGAGTATGTGCCTGTCAAGGATTGTAAGATTTTTATAGCCAACATTTCTTAAAAAATGACTTGCTTCTTTGTAGCCGAGGCCTTTTATGTTTTTTACAATCCATTCTCTTGTTTCTATTTCACCTTTTTCCTTTACTAATCTAGTTATCTTTTTCTTTATATCAATGTGATCTCTTGCGGAAACAATGTATTTTGCCTTGTTGTTGTGAAAGCGGTGCTTGTTTTTTCTTATTATTTCTCTTATTAAATCATGAGGATATTCGCAAAATCCTTTTACTTTTAGCTCATTCTGTATTTTAAGACCTGTGACTGCTTTTGAGTTTGCAGTTAGAATACAGAAGCAAAGCTCTGAAAACCATTCTTTTGTGCTTTTGTTTTTAAAGCTTTCAAATTCCTTTAGCCTTTTGTCTATTTTCTTGCTCAGTTCAGAATTCCTTAACTTTTTTATATTATTAATTAAACCCATATTAAAAAAATAAAATCAGTTCACCCAAAGTCCGTGCACATTGCAGAGTATTCTTGCCTTTAAGCCATCAGCATTTGAAATGCAGAATTCTGCTTCTGGCTTGTCTCCTGGCCTAAGCCTTTTTCCGATTATAACGTCTTTATCTTTAATTAACTGTATTAATTCAATGTAATGTCCTTTTTCCATTGGATGAGGCACTGAGCCCACTTTTACTTTCACTCCGCCATCA
>JAHIFA010000001.1 GCA_018901315.1 Nanobdellota archaeon
AGGGTTATTATATTTTATTGGTGCAACCAATTCTGTACTATTAGCTAAACGTTCCAATTCAGATATTTCTATTTTACTCATATTAATATTAAAACTGCGATAGGTATTTAAATCTTTTGATTTGTTACTACTTTTGAGTTTATTACATTAAGCTCCAAACCCTCAATTTTTTAATAAATGGTGCTTCGCACTCGAAAACGTCGTTTTCTCAACTCTGTGGACGTAGGTTTTCGGAACTTTGTAACCAAAAACAAAACTAACAGCAATTGTGATGTTAAACTCTCCGAATAGAGTGTTAGTGAAGTGAGAATGCAATGTAACAAGGGGTAATGAAGTTACAACACAGAGTAGAAAGAATTAGATTGAACTTAAAAGGGTTTAATCACCCCTTTTTTTGTTTTATTTCTTAAATAAATCATATTTTACTCTAGTCTGGCCTTAAAAAACAAAAAACTTAAATATAAAGCTCATTTTCACCTTATTAAAATAAATCAATTGTTTTGGGGTGGAAAAAATGGGAAAAAGACTTATTCCTTTGGCTGCAATGGAGAAAATAATGAAAAAATGCGGCGCTGAGAGGGTTTCTGACAAGGCAAAGGCAGCATTAAAAAACGCTTTAGAAGAGATTGCAGAAGAGATAGCAACAGATGCTGTGAAGCTTGCAACACACGCAGGCAGAAAAACAGTCAAGGCAAGCGATATAAAGCTGGCCTCCAAATAATTTTATTTATCTTAAAGAGTTATATGATAGATTGTGTTTAACAATAGTCATGTGTAGTATTACTCGGGGCTCATAGTAATTTATTTAAAAGGGTCTCCTCTTCTTAATTATATATGGTTCAAAACTGTAAATCATTAGAAGAATTATGGGAAATTGTTGATGATATTAATAAACAACATTTTCCGGAAAATAACTTAATGCCCATATTAGGGAACGGGGAAATATTTCGTCCAAAAGTTATGTTTGTTTTCATTAATCCTACTCACGCAAACATAAGTTCAGACCAAAATTGGCAGGGACCAAGATTTCCATTTATTGGGACAAAGCCAGTTTGGAGAATTTTTCATAGAGCTGGAATATTCGACGATGAATTGATTCATAGGATAAACAATTCTAAATTTTGGTCTTTAGAATTTACAAATGATATTCTTGATTTTTTGAAATCAAAATCATTCTATATAACCAATATTGTAAAATGGACTGGTCATGATGCAACTTTACCCAACTCAGAAAAAATCAAATTATTCCTGCCAATTTTGAAAAGAGAAATTGAAATAGTTCAGCCTCAGTATATTGTAACTTTTGGACTCATTCCTTTTGAAAACATAACTAAGCAAAAAATCAAGTTAGGTGATTATTATTCAGAAATCATACAAGATAAAAAGCTAAGATTTTTTGATATAAAATATGGAAATTTTGAAACAAAAGTTATTCCATGTTATTTTCCTGTTGGTAGGGGAAACCCTAAAAAAGCTATTGAAATTCTAAAATTAATAGACAGTCTGTGAGCCCCTGTGTCATACTGTTTTTCTTGCAGAAAAAACACATAATAGTGTGATATTAAATTTATTTTTTAATTTAATAAAAGAATTAAGTGTTTAATCTCAATTTATGGGAATTTATAACCTAATTCTTTTGCAATTAGTTCACTTTTTATCCCATTTTGGATCATATCAAATATTTTATCAATCTTATCGGGAGGGATAAGGTATTTTACTATTTTCTTATCCATATCCTCTCTTAAATTTTTTATAAATTCTTTGTTTTGACCTGAAGCTACTCCTTGCCCTGTTCTAAAAAGTAGATAATCTTTATTGTCAAAGATATGGTAAGTTCCCTGCAACTCTTGGGGAGTGTAATAAACCTTGGCTTTTCCTTCTTTTCCTAGTTTTCTGAAAAAACCAGGAGCATTTCTATGAATTATAAATTCAGCTTTAGCACCTTCATTTATTTTTTTTATTAAAAGGTTTTTTGACATATTAAGAAATTTGGATGTTTCTTCGAGCGTCTCTTTATATGTGGGGCTAGGGGGACTAGAATAAAAGTAATCTTTAATCTTTTTCACTAAACCGGTAAGGGCCATATACTATTTTGTGATTTCTAGATATTTAAATTTTATGTTTTTTCAGAAATAATGAATAAATTATATCTTAAGTTTCATAAAGTCATAAGCGCATATTGTGTTTGAGAAAACATCCTTTGCATCATCCTCTATTTCTTCCATTGTTTTGTAGCGCTGGCTAAAGTGGGTTAGAATAAGCTTTTTTGCTTTTGCCTGATTAGCCAATAAACCAGCCTGTTTTGATGTCATGTGCATGTATTCAGCTGCCTTTTCCTCAAGTTTATCTGCATATGTTGCTTCACAAACCAAAATATCAGAATTCATTGCCAACTCCAATGCATTATTGCATGGCACTGTATCTGCTATAAAGCTTAGTTTCTTACCCTTAACAACATAAGTTGCCTGCTCAGGCGTTATTTTCTTTTCCTTGAAGGTTATGCTCTTGCCTAACTGTAATTTGCCTAATAATGGGCCATCTGGAATACCCATTTTTCTTACTGCATCAATACTTATTCTTCTTTTATCTTTTTCAATAAAACTAAAGCCAATGGTTGTAATCCCATGCTCAAGAGGAAGCGCTTCTAGGAAAAAATCCTTTCCTTCAAAAAATCTCTTTTTTGTGATTTCATAAATTTTTGTTTCTATTTTATCCTCAAAAGAAAAGGCCTTGAACATATTTTCCATTCTATTTTTTGTTCCCTCTGGTCCATATATCTCAAGAACTTTATCA
>JAHIFA010000059.1 GCA_018901315.1 Nanobdellota archaeon
AATTAATTTTAGAATAAAGAAAAGAATTCTTTAAAATACAGGTTCAAAACCTTTCTATTACAGGCTTAGGTTGGAATGATTCTTAAGAAAACCTATATTATTGAATCATAAATCTCAATATACTTTTCAATAATATTGTCCCAGTCAAAATTCTTTTTAACTATTTCCCTTATTCTTTTTCCAAACATGGCCCTTATTTTTCTGTCTTTCAGCTCTATAACATATTCTGCAATCTCTTTGGGATTATCCGGCCCAACAAGAAATCCAGTCTTATTCTCCTTCACAATATCATTAGCTACCCCAACTTTTGTTGAGATTATTGGAAGGCCTGCAGCACCAGCTTCAAGAATTGTCTGGCCAAAGTTTTCATAAAAAGATGTGTACACAAAAATATCTGATTTTTTATAATAATTGACTAACTCTTTTCCGTATTTTGGGCCTGTGAACTCAATATTCAGCCCATGAGCAAGTTTCTTTAGCTCATCAACATAGCCTGTTTTAGAGGTTTCTGAACTCTTTGCTTCTCCTCCGACTATTGTAAGATTTACTTTTTCACTCTTTAGAAACTTCATGGCTTTTATTATTGGTTCAAGGTTCCTGTTCCTTGATATTCTTCCAACAAATAACAGGTTAATAACAGAAGAATCCTTTTTAGCAGGCTCATAATCCTTAATATTAATCCCGACTGGAATTGTTCTCAGATTTTCTTTTTTAACCCCAAATTCCAATGCTTCCTTATATTCCTGCCCTGTTGCAGCAACAACCATGTCTGCTTTTTTAACAACCTTTTTTAGTGTAATCAAATCATAAGCATAATAAGGTAGTCTTGAAATAAGGCTCATCTTAAAGTTTTTGTAAGCCAAAAGGTTTCCGTGGGTGCTTATCACAAAAGGCTTTTTCATGTTTTTTGCCATTTTGTAGCCCAAAGAAGACTGGTATGAGCGGTAGTTGTGGCTGTGAATAATATCAAAATCCTCTCTTTCAAAAGCTTTTTTCATTGATGGAGTAAAGCAGTACTTCATAATTTTTCTTTGAACCTTAAACCTTTTTACAAGAACATCACCAAAATACTCGCTTGCCTTTGCATTCTTTACATTAAAGTCAGTTGTAAATATAGGAGATTCCACACATTTCTTATAAAGCCCTTCAGATATCTTAAAGGCCTGGTTTGCAGGCCCTGTGACATACGGATAAAAGGATTCAATGGTTCTTATGACTTTCATATAACAATATCCAGAACCCTTAATATATAATTATTGTGTTTTCAAAACCTTTCCATCAACAGAAAGGTTTTGCTATGAAACCTTTCCATCAACAGAAAGGTTTAAATAGTAGTAATTTTTAATAGTTGCTATGATTGAAAAAGAAGTAATATTTAAGTTAATAGCAGACAATGAAAAAATATTATCCAAGAAAATAGAGAAAAGGCAATACCTAAAAGAGGGAATAAAATTTTTAGGCTATAAGGAAATTACAGTAATAACCGGTGTGAGAAGAAGTGGAAAAACATATTTTGTATTTGAATTAATACAGCACTTAGTAAAAAATAAGGTTCCCCTGAACAATATTCTTTATATTAATTTTGAAGACGAAAGATTATCATTTATAGAGCCGAAAGATCTTGAGAAAATACATGAATGGTTTTTAGAATTTAATAAGCCATCTGGCAAGATATACTTCTTTCTTGATGAAATCCAAAACGTTCCGAAATGGCAAAAATGGCTTTCAAGGTCATATGAAAACATTAAATTCATAATAAGCGGGTCTAACGCAAGCCTACTTTCATCAGAACTTGCAACTGCAATAACAGGAAGATATCTTAAAATTGAGATATATCCTTTTTCATTCAAAGAGTTTGTAGAAACAAAAATAAGCTATGACAAAAAAACCCTTTACCAAACAGAGAAAATTGCCCTTATTAAAAATTATTTCAAGGAATACCTAAAAAAAGGAGGATTTCCAGAGATACTGCTTAATAACAAAAAAGAACTGCTGCAGCAATATTATCATGATATATTATTTAAGGATATAATCACAAGATATAACATAAAATATAAAGAAAGCCTTGAAAAAATAGGCTTATATCTTGTAACCAACATATCAAAAACCATAAGCCTTTATGAATTAACGAGAATAATGAATTCTAGGGGAATAAATACAATAAAAAATTACATTAATTATATGAAAAAAGCATATTTGATATTAACAACAAATAAATTTGACTATTCACTCAAAAAACAGATAGCAAATCCAAAAAAAGTTTATGCAATAGATACAGCACTTGCAAGAAGTGTTTCATTCAAATTTTCAGAAGACTTTGGGAGAATACTGGAAAATATAGCTTTTATAGAACTTAAGAGAAGGGGAAAAGAAGTTTATTATCATAAGGCTAAATATGAATGTGATTTTGTCATAAAACAAGGGTTGAAGATAACAGAAGCAATACAAATAACAAAAGAACTAAATAATGAAAACAAGGGAAGGGAACTGAAAGGGCTTATAGGGGCAATGAAAATATATAATCTAAAAAAAGGATTAATATTGACTGAGGAAGAAGAAGGAGAATTAACTGAAAAAGGCAAAAAAATTATTATTAAGCCAATATGGAAATGGCTTCTTGAATAAACAAAATGCAAGATAAAATAAATAAGCAGGACAGGGAATGGATGATAAAATACTGGGCTAATTACATTAGGACCCATCCTGATAAAGACTGGTCAAGGCAGCAGAAAGAGCTTATTGATTCCTTGATTTCTTAATTGCCTTTAACATAATTATTGTGTTTTATATTACTGCGGAAAAAAATTTATTATATTAGCCTTTCTTGTTTTGTTTAGGGTATTGCCATTTACTATATAATTAGGGTCTACAGGCACTTCTGCGATATTCAAGAAGGCATGGAGGGGATTTACTCTTTCTTCGAAATAATTATATGTCTTTCTTCCGTCATTAGGTCCCCTGCAGCTGTAAAGATCAAAGGTTAATGATTCATATTCAGGATAGGTATGAATTATGGCATGCGATTCAGCAAGTATTGTAACCAATGTAAGGCCATAAGGTTCGAATTCCACCTTTGATTTTTCTAAGATCTTGAAATTGTCTTCTTTAAGTGCGCTATAAAGCATCTCCTCAAGCTTCGTGTTGTTTTTTATCAGTTCTTTGTTTATCCCATACATAAAAGAGAAGATTAAACTTCCTATTGGCGGACTTTGGTATATCATAGAGAATGTCATAAAAAATCGAGAAATATAAAATTTTCTTTGTTACCTTAAAATGATAATAATTTAACTGAATTTCTGGAAATAATTGTTTCAGTCTGTTTCCCAGAAATCCTCTGCCTCTTTTTCCATTTTTTCGAGCCTGTCATAATAGTCAGGAAACTCGTTCAAATGGGCCAGTGCAATCTTTCCTGTTGTTGTTGGATCATCGTTGCTCACGTTTGTCTTTGGGTCTCGCAAGCCGTGCTCGAGCTCAACATTCATTCCTTTCCTGAACTGGTCAACATCAAATCGTTTCCAGTTTATGCCTAATTTTTGGCCTATTTCTTTGGCCTCTTTTTCTGTGAATTCCTTTTTTGGTGCCATATTCTCCCCTCCTTTTAAATAATACATTAACCTTTATATCTTTCTTATTTCTTTTGCAGGAACTCCAACAACTATTGTTCTTTCTTCAACATCTTTTGTCACAACAGCTCCTGCTCCTACAATGGCCTTTTCATTTACTGTTATTCCTGGCAGTATGACTGCATTATTGCCGATGAAGCACTGCTTTTTTAATGTGATTTGCTTTGCTATCATCTCTTTTCCCAGAACATTCATAAAAGAGCCATCGTGCGATGAAATCATTGCAGAGCCTGCTATTGTGACATTATCCTCAATTATTACTGGAGCATAATATGCCTCAATAAAAGCCCTGTTGTTAATATTGCAGTTCTTTCCTATTGAGATTTTCTTTCCTGTCATTAATGCCTGATAGCCAATATGGGTCCCCTCTCCAATTGTTAATTCTTCTGCTGTTATTGCAACACCTAAA
>JAHIFA010000060.1 GCA_018901315.1 Nanobdellota archaeon
GATGCTGTCAGGGAAACAAAAAAGCAGAGCAGCATTGGCTCAGTTGCAAGGTTTCTTAGTGCATGGCAAGGCCCTGATCAAGGATTTGTGAGGATAATTGAGAAAAAGCCAAAAGCAATAATCCTGTCATACAGATGTTTAGATCCATCATTGGTTACAAGGGATATAATAAATAATACACATTCAACAATCATAATGTCCGGAACACTGACTCCCACACCGATGTACAGAGACCTTTTAGGGTTTGAAGAAAACACAGTTGAGAAATCATACAAAAGCCCATTTCCAGGCAAAAACAGGCTTAACATAATAATTCCCGAGACAAGCACAAAATACTCCCTGAGAAATGAGAAGCAGTTCAGGAGGATAGCAAAAATATGCTCTGATATTGTGAATGAAACCCCTGGAAATTCTGCACTTTTCTTTCCAAGCTATTACCTGAGGGATAGTGTTAATCACTTTTTTACTAAATTATGCAGGAAAACAACTTTTCTTGAAATACCTAACCTAAAGAAAGAGGAGAAAAAAGACCTCTTGGAAAAATTTAAATCTTACAAAAATTCAGGAGCAGTCTTGTTGTGCGTTGCATCAGGTTCTTTTGGAGAGGGAATTGACTTGCCAGGAATTTTAAAGTGTGTTGTTGTCATTGGGATACCATTGCAAAAGCCAGACCTTGAGGCAAAGGCATTGATAGATTATTATGACATGAGATTTGGTAAAGGCTGGGATTATGGATACAGGTTTCCTGGTTTCAATAAATCCTTGCAAAGTGCTGGCCGCTGTATAAGGTCATCAACTGATCGAGGGGTGATAGTATTTTTAGACCAGAGATATTGCTGGCCAACATATTTCAAATGCTTTCCTATTGATTGGGATATTAAGATTACTAAAAATTATCTCAATGATATTAAAGACTTTTTTTCTAAAAAATAGATATTATAAAAACTATTCCAGTATACAAAATAGTAACATTTATATACTAGTATGATTTATTATGTTCAAAATGGTCATTTTATTTGACTTATTTAATATCCCTGATGATATACTGGAAGTAATATTTGCAACAAAACAACAGAAGATAGTTGCCAATCTGCTGATAAATTATATGAAAGAAAATGGCGGTGAGATAGGCAAGTCAGAAATGTCCCTGTTTGCCACAAGGCTTCATGAAGGGACATTGGTTGCAGAGATTGAAGAACCGTCATACAAAGGCAAGAAGGCCAAGCTTTCATACAACAAAAGGCAGTTTTATGACAGGATATTAACGCCAATGAAGAGCATGGGCATTATTAATTTCAATCTTTACAAGAAGACATACAAAATATCAGACCAGTTCCAAAAGGAAATGATCAATATTGGTGCAATGTGGCTTGAAGAACTAAAAAAGCCAGTAAAAAAATCAAAAATCACATTTATATAGGCTCCCTGCCTAATTCTTACTACCCCCAAACTCAAGAATAGGGAGCCTTTATTTTTTTTTAGAAAGCTTTTTATTAAACTATTCTTTCTGTTTTTTTATGAGGTATATAACTGAAAAAGAGGCAGTTGGACTGTTAAGAAAGTATTCTACTAATGATGAAAGCTTTAATAAGGTATTGAATCATTCAAGGGCAGTCCAAAAGCTTGCTTTAGAGATAGCTGAGGAAGTTAAGAAAAATCATGATGTTGATATTAACCTTGTTAAGGTAGGCTCTTTACTTCATGATATTGGAAGATTTAAATGCTATAAGGAAAATTCAATAAGGCACGGAGTTGAAGGCGGAGAAATATTAATGAAGGAGGGCCTTAAAAAATATGCAAGAATTGCTGAAACACATATAGGCGTTGGAATAACAAAAAAAGACATAAAAAAACAAGGCCTTGATCTCCCATTAAAGGACTTTGTTCCTGAAACAACAGAGGAAAAGATAATTGCTTATGCAGACAACCTTATTTTTGGAAAAGAAAGAGGTGTAATCCAAAAAGTAATAGAAAGGTTCAAAAAAGAGCTTGGAGAAGATTATGTAGAAAGAGTTATAAATCTGCATAATGAAATAGAAGAGCTAAGAGAAAGAAACAATTTTTTATGATCATTGGGCCTATGGTCTAGCGGCTATGACATCACCTTCACAGGGTGAAGATCCCCGGTTCGAACAGCTTCTTGCTAAGCTGGCACGCATGGCGGGCATTGAATCAAAAATTCAAGCCCACCGAGCTCGCTTCGCTCGCAAAAGTTATGAAAGTCCGGGTGGGCCCATCACAGTTTCTTGCTAAGCTGGCACGCAGGTTTTTGTTTCGCAAAAAGTCTCTCACGCTCTCTAGTTATAAAAGTTTGAGTTAACACATACAAATTCTCAAAAAAAAGATAGATTTATAAGCTTTGAAACTAATACTGTAAAAGGGTAGTTTATGTACGATAAATGTGAGTCGTGCGGAAAGCTTATACTTTCTGCAGAAAATTGTAGGCTGCATTTTGGCAATGACAATGTTATTCATACTTACTGCCTTGGGTGCAGCTCAAATCATGCAGGGATGCATTAGTTTACTATTTACAATAATCTAAGTTACATAGCTGACGCAATGTGATATATTTCTGTTCTTTTGATTCTTATATCCTTCTTTAATATAAGAAAATTTAAATAATACCTAAAAAATAAGTATAATATGCTATCAGACAAAGAAGCAAAAAAATGGTTTA
>JAHIFA010000061.1 GCA_018901315.1 Nanobdellota archaeon
ATATTATGCTCTTATATTTAATGGGTTTCCTAGGCAGTATATAAATGTTTCTGTTTTTTAATTACTTATTGATAATGAATAAATTTAATGTTCTCTTCTTTGAGCAGTAATACTTCTTAAAAATTCCTGTCTATTAGACAATTGAAATAAGACATATATTTATTTTAAGAATAAAATATATTGGTCCCAATTCTTAATTTTAGTAATAATACCAAATTGATTTGTATTCCTCTATATTTTCTCCTCTTTTCTTTAATTCCTGCAGGTAGTCATAGATAGAGATATCTTTATGTACGTATGGCTCAACCAAGGAAATTCCCTTTTCCCATGGATGCAATAAGTAAATCCTGCATCCCTCCTTGGTTATTCCTATTATCTCCCTGTCCTGCCATGCCCTAATATGACTCTTACCCAGCCTTGGCACATTAAAGACTGGCTCATCAGTTCTGAACATGCCTGGCAGTAACCTTGCCTCTTCTTTTCTTTCCTGCCATAAGCGAACTATAGGAACAAGATAATCCTTATGCTCTTCCTTCCCTTTTGGATAAAAAGTATAATATGGATCTACCCCTGCCTTTTTCATAGCTATTCTGGTAGATACATTCTGGAACCTTCTGCTTGTTTCCAGGGTATAAACCAACTGGTTGTATATATAAATGCCCTGTTTTCTGAATTTCATAACTGCCTTGGCTAACTCAGGAGTTACCTCAGAGGCACTCTCAATATGAGTAACCATACAGACATTTCTCCTTCCTGGCTCTACATAACTTCCCAGTAATTTAACTAGTTCATCAGTTATTCTTAAAGGAAGTGTAACAAAAATCCTGCTCCCCCACCTGATATTTATCACATGCTCCATCTTGGATAACCTATCCATTATATATTTTATCAGGTCATTACTTATGGCCAATGGATCACCGCCAGTTATCAACACATCCATCATTGAGGGATGTTTTTCAAACCATTTTAAGGCATTATCAATTGCTTCCCTGCTGGGCATTCCCTCAGGCATCATAGGACCTGTTATTTCCCAGTTTCTCTGGCAATAAACACAGATTTGTGGGCAGGTGTCATAGGGCTTTAAAATTGATATCATTGGATATCTCCTTGTAATTAATTTTTCAGGAGATGTGTCATGTTCTCCCATAAAATCAAAATAATACTGTCTTTCTTTGCGATGCTCTTTCATTAGTTTAACATAATTCATGGGCGGTATGACCTGGGACCTTATCTGATAATCATATTTCCTGTCACTGCGGGAGAAATCAAAAAGGGAAAGATAATAAGGGGTAATACCAAAAGGTATTTTGTTTTCTATAGCAATTTCAATAGCTTCAATGTCTTCTTTCGTAAGTGGAACTAATTTCTTAAGGTCTTCTAAATCATTTATATCTTTAAAAATGTGCTTTAAATGCCAGTTATAGTCATTCCAGTCATCTAAATTAGCATTAAAATAATTTATAATCTTCTGGCGATTTTTTTCTCTTTCCTTTATTAGTTTATTATCAAATCCAGAGGGATAACGCTTAATAAATTCATTAACTTTTTCATAAAGCTTGTCTAAATAGTCAGACCTTGATTTCCCTGCTTCTTTTCCTTTTATTTTCTTAAAATCTACTATCTGAATACCATCTTTTTCCAGCAATGGACCTAACCATCCCCGGGAGAGCCCTGCTTTCCCCTTTATAGCTTTAAATAGATGTTTAAATTCCTCTAAAAATCCCTCATTAACTTCATTAGATGTAGTTTTTGCTATTTTCCTTAAATAATCTAAAGTGCTAAAGCCAGTTATCTCCTCATTACGTGGAGAGATAATGTTGTTAAATACTTTAATGGCCTCTAAAGCAGCAGCATATTCTAGCTTGGGTAAATCTTTTTTGCCTTTTCTGTGTTCCCATTCTAGTTCCTTGGAAAACTCAAAAAGCTTTTGCCTTGCCTCTTCAATATCTCTGCTTTGTTTTAGGATTTTATATATTTGAGGATTATCTCTCCAAATTCCCTTAAGAAAAATCTTATTTCCTTTCTCAATAATTCTCATCACCCTAGAGGATGATACTGGCTAATTTTTTATAAACCTTTCTATAAGGGTTTTAAACCTATATATTTATTAAGTTAAGATTACTTAAAGTTAATATGGCACAACTAAATATCCAAAAAGCAGCAATTAAATTACTCAAACAAAATATTAACTTGAGAAAACATGAAAAAGTCGTAGTTGTAACTGACAGAAAAAAATGTCCTGTTTTTAAAGCAGTTTGTAATGCTGTAAAATTAATGAAAGGTAATTTAACAGAAGTTCATATAACAAAAAATAGAGCTCATAGCTCTCCTTTGCCCAAATTAGAAAAAACATTTATTCAAAATGATGTTATAATTGCCATAACAGATAAAAGCATTTCACATTCTCCAGAAACAAGGATTGCTAGAAAAAAACATGGTGTTAGAGTAATTTCAATGGTAGAGGTTGATAAAATTTTATTTTTGAAAGCCATAGGAGCAAATCAAAATAAGATTAAGATTATAGGCAATAAGCTTTCTAAAAAATTGAAAAAATGCAGAAAAGTAAGAATCACAACCCCATCTGGAACTAACCTTAAAGTGAATGTAATTAAAGATGCAATTGATGTTGATGATGGGGATTCTCGTTCAAAGGGAAAATTGAATAACTTACCATATGGAGAGGTTGCAATGGCACCAATAAATATTGCAGATGGAGTAGTTGCCATTGATTTTTCAAGAGTTAATATAAAACCAAAAGATCATGTTAAACTAATTCTTAGAAAGGGGAAAATTATTGATTATAATAATAGAAAAGCTAAAAATTTTGTTGAATATCTTAGAAAAATAGATGGTGAAAAGGCTCTAAAAGTTGTAGAATTAGGTCTTGGAACAAATCCTGAGCATAAAAGTTTAGTTGGAAAGATTATTCATGATGAAAAAATCATTGGTTCTGCACATATAGCTTTCGGTGGATTTGGTAATAAAAGAAAGTGTAAAATCCATGAAGATGTAGTGTTATTAAGGCCCACTATATTTTTTGACAATAAATTAGTGATTGAAAAGGGCAAAATACTATAAAATCACAATAATAATTGGCAATCTTATTCGCTATGATCACATATATCATTGTTATTCAGCAATTGCAGATGTTATATTCAATTCAAAAAAGACTTTCTATATATTGATAGAGCCCGAATTTCTAATTATCATACTTCATATATAGGTATTTATAATCTGATTTATCCGCATTTGCCATAACAAAAAAAGGGCATCTTTTATCGTTACCATAGCATAAGCATCTAAACTGAGGAATTCTTTTCTTATTTTGCTTAATGCACCAACTTGGTCTTTCTTTTGGCGAAATGTAATGTTTATTAGTCATAATTTTTTTCTTACTGCGCTTCCATTTATTAATATTTTTTAGCTCATAGAAAACATGTTTCTTTTTACTACAATGACTAAAAAGACAAAAACCTTCTAAGATTATGTGACTCCAACTTCCCATTTTAATCTTCAGATTTAAGTAGGTATAACTTTTAATCCATGACCCTCTACTTTCAAAAGAACTTCTTCTCCTTTCTTTAAATCCAAGGCAGTTTCTATGTCTTTAGGCAATCTAAGAATCAAATTGCTTCTAATTTTACCTAATCTAGCTCTTATTGTTTCTTTCTTAAGTTTGTTCAATAGCAAAATCTTCTGTGCTTGCTCTGGATTATAATAAATCTCACCACAAGAGCACTTCCAACCATCTATTTTATACTCATTAAATTCGATTCCTTTAACATATTTCATAGGTTTACTACATTTGTGACATTTCATTTTTATTTCCTCCTTGTAAATTTTCCAAAATGTATTAAGACCCAACAGTCTTCTTTCATAATTTCATCATAATCTTTTGCTATAACAATATTGAATGTTTTATTTCCTTTATCTAACCATTTTTCGATTGTCCCTTCTTTTCTTTTTCTTGGAGCATCATATCCTTCTTTTAATATTTTTACGACATCATGCAAAGTTTTCTCTTCTTTCATTAATTCTGTCATTGCTGAATTTGTTACAGCAATTCTAAGTCCTTTGTACTTCTCTCCAAACATACTTATCAAACATATGTAGTATACATATGTATTTAAAGTTTTCGGTTTTTTTAGAAATTGTGGGGCTCTGTGATTTACAATACATATTCACAATTTTTCCATAATCAAAAGATTTATTAATATAAGCAATAAAAAAATTGTGGGGTGGTTTATATGTGGATTTGGTTAAGTATAATTGCAGTTTTTATTGCATTGGGGCTAAAGATAGTTCAGGAGTATGAAAGGGGAGTAAGATTTACATTAGGAAGATATTCTGGAATAATAAATCCAGGATTAAGGTTTGTCATACCAATACTGCAGACATGGCAAAAAGTGGATATAAGGACAAAGGTGATTGATGTTCCTGACCAGGATGCAATAACAAAGGACAATGTTTCTATAAAAGTAAATGCTGTTCTGTATTTCAGGGTTTCTGAGGCAGAAAAAGCAATAATACAGGTTGAGCATTATGGTTATGCTGTTTCACAGCTTGCCCAGACAACAATGAGGGATGTTGTGGGAGAAGTTAGTTTAGATGAGTTGTTAGGCAAAAGAGATGCTGTTTCATCAAAAATAAGGCTCATTGTGGATAAAGCAACAGATCCATGGGGAATAAAAGTTGAATCAGTTGAGCTCAAGCACGTTGAACTGCCTGAAAACCTAAAAAGAGTTATAGGAAAAGAGGCAGAGGCAGAAAGAGAGAAAAGAGCAGTTATAATAAAAGCTAGTGGAGAGGTTATTGCAGCAGACAACATGGCAAAGGCAGCAAAGATACTAGCAACAGGACCAGGAGCCTTGCATTTAAGAACACTGCAAAGCATAAATGATATAAGCTCTGACCAGAGCAACACAGTGATATTCGCAGTTCCACTGGAAATACTCCGGGCATTTGAAAGCATGAGAAAAAAATAGCTTTTCATATATAATTTTCTTTTTTTATTTTATTTTCAATTTCCATAGGAAAAAAAGGTTAAAAAATATTGATTTCATATTTCTCATGAAAATTTATATATAAAAAGAGTTATTAAACTAAAAAATAATGGTTTTCTCCTCTTTAAAATTAAAAGGACAATGATGAATTAGTAGCCCTTTTTATATGCTAATGTAAAAAATCTCCAAAGGAAATAAAGGGGTGTCTTTTTGTATTAAATCATTGATTTAAGAAATTAGGAACAACAGGCTTTGTAATCCCCTAATTCCACATGAAAACATGGGGGCATCGTATTTTTAACATATATTTCGATAAATTTACATTATATAACAAGAGAATTTATAAACAATCTTTATTTGTAAATATTGGGGGTCATTAACTAAAATGGATGCTGCTGAGCAAATAAAGAGGTTTTATGAATTTCTTGAAAAAAACTATCATGATAAACTATTGGGAACAATAAGAAAAGGCAAAAACTTTTTTGTTATTGATTTTCAGGAATTATCAAGATTTGATCCAGAGCTTGCAGAAGAGCTTTTAGAGCAGCCAGAGGAAACAATAAAGGCAGCTGAGATAGCTGTTGAGCAGTTTGAGCTTCCAAGCCCAATAAAACGCTTTAAAATAAGGTTAACAAATATTCCAGAAGACCAGCAGATTGCAATAAGGCACATAAGAGCTAATCACATAGACAAGCTTCTTGTCTTAAAGGGAATTGTAAGGCAATCATCTGATGTAAGGCCGCAAACAGTTTCTGCAAAGTTTGAATGCCCTAGCTGCGGCAATACTATATCTATCTTGCAATTAGGCCAGAAATTCAGGGAGCCAACAAGATGCTCCTGTGGCAGAAAAGGCAAATTCAGGCTTTTAAGCAAGGATCTTGTTGATTCACAGCGTTTAGTTGTTGAGGAAGCACCTGAATCATTAGAAGGGGGAGAGCAGTCAAAGAGGATTTCTGTTTTTCTAAGAGAGGATTTAGTAGAGCCAATAATGGAGAAAAAAACAACACCTGGAAGCAAGATTCTGGTTACAGGCATATTAAAAGAGGTTCCTATCCCTTTAAAAGAGGGAGGCACTTCAACAAGATTTGATATTATTGTAGAAGCAAACTATATAGAACCAATAGAAGAAACATTTGAAACAATTGACATAAGCGAAGAGGATGAGAAGGAGATTAGGAAATTAGTAGATGATCCAAAAATTTATGAAAAATTAACAAGAAGTATAGCCCCTTCTATTTATGGCCATGAGGATATAAAAGAGGCATTAGTATTGCAGTTAATGGGGGGAGTTAAGAAAGAGAGAAAGGACGGCACAGTTACAAGGGGGGATATGCATATATTGTTAGTAGGCGACCCAGGAGCTGCAAAAAGTACATTATTGATATTTATGTCTCATGCTGCTCCAAAGGCAAGGTATGTTGCTGGCCGTGGCGCAAGCGGTGCAGGGCTTACAGCTGCTGTTGTAAGAGATGAATTCTTAAAAGGGTGGGCACTAGAGGCAGGGGCAATGGTTTTGGCAAATGGAGGCTACTGCATGATTGATGAGCTTGATAAAATAAGCCCAGAGGATCGTTCTGCACTGCATGAAGCTTTATCAGAACAAAGAATTAGTATAAGCAAAGCAAACATACAGGCAACTTTAAGGGCAGAGACAACAGTGCTGGCAGCTGCTAACCCAAAGCTTGGAAGATTTGACCCTTATCAGCCAATAGCACAGCAGATTGACCTACCGCCTGCACTAATAAACAGGTTTGATTTGATTTTCCCTGTAAGAGACCTTCCAAACA
>JAHIFA010000062.1 GCA_018901315.1 Nanobdellota archaeon
AAAATCAGCCCATTCCTCTACTACTACAGGGCTTACTCCAAGCTCTTTTGCTGCCTGCGGAACAGAAATTCTTTTTTTCTCTTGAATAAGGCTTACCAGTCTATCAACGCCTGTTTTTAATAATTGGCCCTTATCCATCTTATCTTAAAAAATTCCTTTTTAATATAAATATCTATCGGAATCACTCAGTTAAATCCTCGCATTCATATGTTTCAAGATGCCCTTCATCCAGCTTAAACCATGAGGGCATATCCTGAATATTTGAATTGTTTGTTGTTTGGTCTCCAAAATATATATAATCAACAACACTTCTATCTCTGATAGGAATTTCCTGTGCCTGGAATTTCTCTAAATTTACAAGGCTTTCAATTCCATATGGAGAATCTGAAAGATTTCCCTCTAATCTCATGAGGAAACTTGGAGCTGTATTTGACTCAATATAATATGAATTATTAACATGGGTTTTAAGGTTTGTTGTTTCATTGTTGGGCCCGATAAAATCAGTTATAGTTGTTTTTATTATTGTGTTAGTAACCCTGCCATAGCTGTTTATTACATACAACGGATCCTCAAAATCCTGTATGCTGATATTGGTTGTTATGTAAAGTGGCCTTTGCCATGAAGCGGTTTTTTTAACATCTTCAATATTTAAAGTTATATTGGCAGCAATACTTACTGCCCATGGCTCTTCCTGGTAAATGATTATTTTGTCTATACTAAAGTCAGTAATTATATCAAGTTTTATTGCCTGCTCTCCTATTCTCTGAGTCCAGTTGATGAATGTTGATTCATTCATAAGACCCATTTGAGAGTTATTGATAGTCCCATTCAAAAAAGCCTCTTCAAAGCAGGAATTTGTATCATATAAAAAAACGCCCCTGTCTGTTATATACTGCTCCATGCTCATTAAAGCCCTGAATCCTGAGATATAAAGACCTCTCTCCATATCTTTTTCAACATCATCTATGAAATTGTTCATTGAATAAATTCTTGTTTCAGTTACCATAACCTTGTCTCTTAGAAAGTATTTAGTGTAGACAGTGAGTGAAAATATTGTCAGGGTTATAAGTACAATTGCAGTTATACTGAAAAATATACTTTTTTTGTTCAATGCCATACCCTCACCTCTGCGATTATTGGTCCCCATAATGAAGGGACACCCCCAACAGGGTTTACTTCCTTGTCTATCTGGGTTGCTTTTACATAATCCCCCAACAGTAGGTTTAATCTTTCTTCTGCATCTGAAATAGCATCTTCCTCACTATCAAATATCTGACCGTATCCAACTAAAGAGGGTATGAGAACATAGTATTGCAGGGTTGTCTCATTGAGGATATAACAGTCACTGCATGAGTCACTGACCTCAAAATTGTTTTCTCCCTCTTTAAGATAATCAGAGTCAATATAAATAGAGGATGGAGTTGCAAGAGGCCTTGGTGTTGTAAAAACATTTTGGCTGTTTACATTTACACTAACTGTATTGCTGTCAAGCTGTGCAACCTGTATGAATGATTCAATAACATCATAATCTTCAAAATCTTTTGTGTATGACTTGCCATTGCTCATGCTGCCATCAAAGCTTTCAACAATAGAAACATCAATTTTTCCATATTGCAGTTTTGCAGTGTCAATGATTTCATACTCTACCTCAACATAGGATGAGTCTTCTGGGTCATTTTCAGGGTCAGAATAAAGCATTGTGTCATCTTTACCAAAGAAATAGTCTGGGTAGCAGTTAAGGTAAACACTTACTACATTAGTTCCTTCACCAAGATTGTCTTTAATATCATATGTTTTGTTTAAAGTTCCAGTCACATTCAATATTTCTATTTTCTCATCATTTAAATAAAGTTGCACATTGCCTTTTTCAGGAACTTCTTCAGGAATTCCAAAGCTCTTGAGGTCTTTTCCAACGATGTGCAAAGTTGCATTTTTTATAATAACTCCTTTTGGGACAAAAATAGGCAGCACAGACCATGCACCAGTTGCCTTATTTAGATTATTGCCTCCATTGCTTAAAACATTATCAAAATAAAGCCTTTTCTCCACTGTTTTTGCTGGGACAAACTTTCCAGTGCTTTCATATTCAACAACTATTTTTGAGCCTGGATGAATATGTGTATGGTCATCAGACTGTACTCTTAGCATTATTTCAAGATCGTTCCAGCCGCTTGCAACAGAGTTAGTTACATCTACAACATCAAATCCTATGTGTGTGGCGTCTTTTTCCTGTGTATAAAGCCATGGATTTCCTATATTTATTGGCTCTCCATTAAGGTCAAAATCATTGGATGGTGTAGCGCTTGTTCCCCAATGGACTGTCAGGAATAATGTGGCTTTTATGATATCACTGGAATTAATATAAAATTTCTTTGTGAGATACGCTATGGTTCCTGGTCCGTGTGAGCTTCCTGCAGGATTTATCATAAAGACCTCTGTTGTGTTTTTGGTTACCTTTGTTGCAACTGCCCTTGCAGTAAACCCTTCTCTTGTCCTGTATCTTTGTATGCCGGATATCATTTTCTTTGATGTCATTGATATTCCATCATTGCTTTTAGTTCTGGAATAAATTTCTTCTCCTTCTATATAAAAGCCAAAACCAAGATTTTCATCAACAAAATCATTAGTAAACTCTTTTGTTAAATTGCCTGCTTTGTCAGCCTTGTCAAGTGCCCAGAACTCACCTATTTGCTCTAAAATAGTATTTTCAGGATTTGTTATTTCTCCAGTTGATATAAGCTCATCAATGTAAGCATTGTTAACCTCTCCAACTCTCAAGGTAGACAATGAATTAATCAAATCATTGGAGGTATAATCAAGGCTTGTGTATGATGGCTCAACTATATAAAAAGTATAAAGCAGCAAAATACCAAGGGTTATTATGCCTGCGCCAATCATTGAGTCAATTGTGAAAAAAAAGCCTTTTTTTAATACCATAAGTAAATCACCATTTTCTTAATGTCTGATTCTTTAACAATAAGCCTGGTTACCTTGACTAGTTTTTTTGGATTTTCAACAGTTTGTATGTTTGTGGAATTAACACCCGGCTTTCCTATTCCTTCGAGAGATTCATTAAAAGGGAGTATATTATTATCCTTATCTCTGAAAAAAACATAATAATTATATGCTGTTCCAAAAAGCTTCCTACCTTCATTATAGGGAATCATTGAAAACTGCTCAAGCTTTGTTTCATTAATCCTGTTATTATCAGTTATGCCAATCCTGACTACATTATCCTTATTCCAGTTATAAGGGTAGCCTTGGCTCACTAATGAATTGGAAATTGATTTGGCATCAATAAGAAGATCATCAAGCAATTCCTCATCCTGGTCAGAAAGATTAGTGATATTTTTGTAGTATATTAATATAGCTGACCCAAAAACAAGCACTGCTATTATTAAATCAAGGGAAAAAACCTGCGCCTTAGTTAAGATAGATAACACCCCCAATATTTTTTATTGTGTTATTCCCCTTGACTACAGTTCCATTAATTTCAGGGATTCTTACTGTAAACTCTGAATTTTTTAAGGCAATAGTTATTCCATCTTTTGTTTTAGTTATTGTATAATCCTTATTATCAAGCTTTTCTGGTATGAAAAAAGTCCTGTTATAGCCAGACTTAACCTGTGCTGCAATATTAATTTCATGCTGTATTTTGTAGGCAAGGTCTTTTGCAAGAACAAATTCTTTTTCATCATTTAAATCATCAACTTTATCTTCTGTTGCTTTTAAAAAAACAAGAAGTACAAAAAAAGATATACTTAATAACAAAACAAATTCCATTGCCAGTTGAGCTTTTATGTGCTTAACCATACATAATCCCCCTTTGATTCTATGCTTATGTAATGGATGCCAGGGGTTATTGCAATATATCCACTAACATTAACAGAACTTATATGGCTTATGTCTGTAACACCACTTTTTGTTTTTACCCTGAATGTCACTTCTTTGTTGCTTATTATAGCTTCTTCTATGTTTTCAGGCATGTAAACTTTTATTCTTGTTTTTGAAGGCTCGCCAAGGTAATAAACTGATTCTGAATTATCTACTATTTTTCTTGCTATCTGGTCAACTTGGCTTGATATTACCTGATCGCTAGTAGTTCTTGTATGTTCATAAAAGATTAAAATTAATGGAATTGTGATAAGCAATGAAAATCCTATAATAATAACATATTCCACACTTACCTGGGCATTTTTTTCTTTCATGAAATAGTTGTTTATATACACATATTTAAATTTATGTAACTATTCAACAATAGATTATCTTAATTAATCTTTATTTTTAAGGCAATTGTTAAAAAGACAGATAATTTTATATAGTTTTGTTAATTTGTGTTTTTAAGCTGATAGTTTTATTAATAGGGGGGTCAAAAATGGCAAATAAAGAGTTCAATAAGATGTTAGATGATTATGTGGGTAGCATAAGAAAGAAGAATTCAATAGATTTTTCTGAGAAATTTAAAAATTTTTTTAAGTCAAAGCCCAAGAAAAAAATCCAGATAGACCAAGGCACAACAGAAGAATATATAGATATTAATGATGAAAGACTGGAGAGTGATGTTATAGAAGAAAAAAAGGGCTTTTTGGATAGTTTTTTTGGTAAGTTTTTGAAATTGTTTTCAGCAAAACCTAAAAAAACCTTTGAGGAGGAAAAAATTGTTTTTGAAGAGCCAGAAGAGATTGAGACAAAATATGAAAAGCCGGTTGTAAAAGAGGTGAAAGATAACTTTGTCAGCAGACTTTTTAGGAAAATCTTTTGCTTTAGAAAAAAGGAATATCCTGAAGAGCCTGAAAAAGAGCCGGAACTTAAAACTTACGGCAGTGAGATGGATGAGGACGTTGTGAAGGTTTTGAATATAGTTAACTCTTTATTCAAAAAACTGCCCCAGAATGTTAAGTATCAGTTCAGAAATTCAAAAGACTTTGAAATATATTCGGATATCCTCAAGAAGTATCATATTATAAAAAAGGATTAGGTTCTCATAAAGAATAATCAACAAGATAATTGTGCTTAAATACCTTATATATCCTATAGCTGTTGAATGACCTTATAACATCCTTAAATTCTTCTCTTATTTTCAGATAGATCTCCCTAAAGTCAGTTGATGAGCTTGTTTCAACATCTATTTCAACATCCCATGCACCGATTGTCTTGCTAATCTTTACGATATTTGGGTTGTTTAGGCAGAAATCCAGTATCTTGTTCTCCTTTTCCGGTTCAATATTATGAAGATTCAGGGTAATCTTATTGTTGATTAGATTGCACTTTTCTATATTTAATGCAGACTTGTATGCCCTTATTATTTTCTTGCCCTTCAGTGAGTTTATTACTGATATAGCAGTCTTTATATTAATATCTAGTTTTGAAGCAATTGAAGTTAATCTTATCTTTGGATTCTCAACAAAAGCCAGTAATATTCTTTTTTCCTTATCATTTAAAACAATTTTATCCCTGTCCCCCCCAACTATGATTTCTGATGGGAAAGTAGTTTCTTTAGTTTTCTTATTCCTGGGTATAAGGTAGTCTCTGGGATAAATATGAGAAACAATGTTTATGATTATATCATAATTATTTAATTCCTCATTCTCTTTTATCAACATCTTCAGCTCTTTATTGAATTTTGAGGGATTTTGGGCCATGAATTCAACAAGAAAATCATACTGGCCGCCCATTTCATAGATTGAAGTCACGTAAGGGTTTTCCATTAGCTTCTTTACCAATAAATTCAGTTCAGAACTTTTAGAACAGCCGCCCTTGAAATAAACTTTAAATAATAGCATATCAAAACAGGAATAGTCAATAACAGTATAATAAAAAAGGATTATTTTGTTTTTTTCAAGCCTGTTTATTGTGTATTTAACGAGCTGGGGGCTCTTGTGAATCTTTTTTGCTATTTTAGAAAATGAAAGCCTGCAGTTCTCGCCGTAGAAATACAATAATCTTTTGTCAATTTTAGTTGCCATTACTTATTTATTTTAAATTAGAGTATATAAATGTTTTTATTTGGAACTTTTTAAAAAAATTATGAGAAATAGTTTTAAATATAAGAATAGGTATATTCAAAGATATGGTAGAAATAATTCTAAATCAAGCTGAAAAGAAAAAAACAGGGGATTTTTATCTTGACGATATAGTGAAACCTCACCCCAATGTTCTCAATGCATTTAACAGGCTAGGTAAAATATTTTATGGTTATCAAAGTGAAAAAGAGGAAAAAGAGCTTGATAATCTTGATAAGAGGGCTAAAGAGAAACTTCCTGGTTATGACAGGCATACATTATCTCTTTTATGTATCACAAGGTATTTCTTTAATAAATATTTTAATTCTGATAATGAAGAGGATTCTATCTGTGTGACAAACCATTCGATAGATATATATGAAAGAGAAGGCCCTGCTAATATATTTAATGGTAGTGAACTATTTGTTAAAAAGAGGCTAGATGAGATAAGAAATTGTGAGGGGATTGGTGTTCTTGATATTGATTCATATAACATAACCCATAATGGATTATTTATCCCTCCTGTGAGCCAAATCAAACTGAAAAAAGAGTTTGGGATTGAGGATGATATTGAACTCATCCGTAAGATAGGATATCCAACAGATTACCCCCTTGATGAATGGCCAAAAGATGTTAAACCTCCAGAGATTGCCACCAAATCTAAAGCAATGATTAGTTATTCAAAAGAACATCCAAAAGAAATATCTTTCATAGTAATGAACAAACGTGGTTATATCATCCAGAATGGAGTGTTAATTAATAAAAAAACACCCGAGTATTTTAAAGGGAGTTGCTTAAGTCCCCTCTTCCCATGATTCAAGATATTTCTTCTGTTCTTCAGTAAGTTGGTCAATCTTTATGTTCATGGCCTCAAGCTGTAGCCATGATATTTTTTCATCAATTTTTTTTGGTAAGGTTATGACTTTTATAGGAAGCTTTCTCTTATTTTTTATTAAGTATTCAACTGCCAATGACTGGCCGCAGAAAGATAAGCTCATAACAGTTGATGGATGGCCCTCTGCAGCTGCAAGATTAACAAGCCTGCCCTCTGCTGCAACATAAATCCTTTTTCCATTAAGAGTGTATTCGTCAAGGAATGGCCTTATCCTCCTACTTTTTGCTGCTTTTTTTAATGATTTCAAGTCAATCTCAACATCAAAGTGGCCTGAGTTTGCAACTATTGCGCCGTCTTTCATGAGCTTCATATGATCTAGTGTTATTACATTAATATCCCCTGTTACTGTAACAAATATATCCCCAAGCTTGGCTGCCTCATTCATTTGTATTACCTTATGGCCGTCAAAAGCTGCCTGCATTGCCCTGAATGGGTCAACTTCTGTAACTATTACTTTTGCTCCAAGCCCTTTAGCTCTTAGGGCAAATCCTTTTCCGCAGTCTCCATAGCCAGCCACAACAACAGTGCTTCCTGCTATAAGAAGGTTTGAGGCCCTCAATATACCATCCATTGTGCTCTGGCCTGTCCCATAATAATTATC
>JAHIFA010000063.1 GCA_018901315.1 Nanobdellota archaeon
ATTCTTAGCAAAATTTAGAAAATAAACGAAAGGTTTAAATATAAGTTTATATCTATATATTTTTATCACTAATAAACTTATATAGGTGGTGAATATGCAAAAAACAATGGTTTTACACTATCCAAGATTGGATACTATGCTAATGGTAGAAAACACACTAAAAAATGCCAGGTTAGCTATATCCAAAAATGAATTAATGCGAAGGCTTCCAAAACAAATAATGCGCCAAACCCTGAATGTTATACTAGACTATCTGGAATGCAAGGGGATGATTATGCTTGGTGAAAAAGGGGTTCTCTGGATTCATAATGAAAGTCCTAAAATGAAAAAATTACTGGAGAATGGTTTATACTATCATAGGAAATGAACTGGAAATTATCTCAATCTTGTTAGAATTTATGGATCATAAAAAATATGATAAGATTTTTAGATATAGAAAAAAGTAGGCATTACATAAGAATTGTAGTAAGCAACGACAATATCAGAAAAGTCATTTACAGGGACTTTGATGTGATTTAAATTAAATTACTTTTATTTTCTTTAGAATCTTATTAACAGTTGCCTCTATTAATCCAATATTTATGTTTTGATATCCTTTAGAAATTCTCAGATTTAATTCAGCCCTGACTTTTTTAATAATCCTGTCTTTTATATCCTTAATCTCTTTACCATGAAAAGGCGTGTTTTTTGGATTAATTTTTTCCCTATAGCTTTTTGCAATATTCAAGCTTATTGAGAATTCCTTGTCATAATGCTTTCTTAGGTTATCTTCATCAATTGCTTTCTCAAGAATCATATGAACTGCTGAATTTGAAATATTGCCTATAAATAAATCTATTAGCTTATTTCTGTTTTGGCTCATCTCTAACACCCTTTAATACTCTATTCTGGGTATTATTATAAACCTTCTTGTATTTTTTTAGAAAATCTTTTGCTAATAGAAAATTATTTCTTAATTTTTGGATTGTTTTATCACCAAAAAAATTATTGATAGCTAAATCTACTTTATCTTTAGTTACCTCTTTTTTGCTGATAAATTGGTTAATAGCAATAAGATTCCTCGTCATTTCATATTTTTCATCCCCTGTTAAAAAGTCAAAATTATCTGTCAATAGCTTGCTTTTCAAAAGATGTAAATCCACTAACTTATAATTTATTTTGGGCTTTACTCTATACACAAACCTTGTTTTTGCAACACATCTGCTTAACATAAGCATGTACAATGGATCTGTAGACAGGCCTTTGATTAACGCTTTATTGCTTATCAAAATCAAATGGAATTTTGGACCTATTTCACTTTCCAGTAAATTTACTAATTGTTTTGTATCCACTTTTTCTTCACTCACTAAGATAATATCTATATCATTAAACCTAAATCCCTCTTCCAAAAAAGAGCCTGTTATTATAATGTTGTCACACTTAATCATCTCATTTAAGTTTTTGAATATTTCCTTAATTATCTTTGTTTTTATTGGCTCTAGATGTTTAATATTATAAAAAAAAGGCTTAATCTCTTCTTCTGCTGTTGTTTTCAATGGCCTTATAATCACATAGCTGCCTGCAGAAAGGCCTGTCCTTTTCTTTGGAATGTATATCTGGTCCATTCTGGTTCCTCTACTAATCCTGCTTATCAACTCTACCATATTACGTAAAAATACGTAATTATATTTAAATCTTTTGTTTTTATTTGATGTGATTTAAAGTTTCTTGTTTTTTAAAATCCGGAAATTCTCTAAGAAAATCCTGTAAAGGCTTATTAAACACTAATTCTGAATCAAACTTGATAAAATGCACATAGAAGTTGACCAAAGCGGGAAGATTGAACAGTTAAACAAAGACAGCATAATTGCCTTTAGCAATAGAAATCAATATTCTGTTTTAATTCCAAAATTAGTAAAACAGGAGGCATATAAACTATACAAGGGGAAAATCAAGAAATTAAGGTACAGGTTGTTTTGTATTGGAATCTATTACTGTCTAAGAAACTATATCAGGGAAAAAGAACTGATAACAATTTGTTGTGAGTACAAGGGTAAAGAGAATCTAATCAAATCACTCCTGCTTGACTATTTAAGAAAAAATTATCCAAGAATTGATGCAAAAATTATAAGGTTTAATATAATTGGTAAAAAATCCAATGCGCATGCTGTAGCAATTGATGTCTTTAGAGGCAACCGGAGACCCAACAAAATCCTATTATTAAATGATATTAAAAAATGCCTAAAGAAAAGATGATTCGGGGGGCAGGCATACCTGCATTTTTTTCCATAACTCATGCCTTTCACAGCATATGTTAGAGGGAAAACACCCTTCATCAATATAATAATAACTAATACGCATAACTCATATTTAAACCTTTGCAAAAACAATCCGCAAGATTTTCAATCAAATTCAGAGTTAAATTAGCAACATTTATAAATAATTTAAGATAATAAAAGTAAAATGATAAACAAGACCAAAAAAGAGAAGCTGGATAAAATATATGAAAAAGGAATAGACCCCTACCCAAGCGTGTTTAAGGTTGATTCAGACAGCAAAGAAATCAAAACCAAATTCAAAGGCCTATCCAAAGGCGAGCATACTAAAAAAAAAGTTTCTATTGCAGGAAGGATAATGCAGAGCAGGCCTATGGGAAAAGCCTGCTTCATGAACTTACTGGACAAAGAGGGAAAAATACAATTATACTTCAGGCATGATGATATTGGAAAAGAGGAATACAAAAAATTAAAGCTTTTGGACATAGGAGATATAATTGGAATCAAAGGAACTGTTTTCATGACAAAAACAGGAGAAACAACAATCCATGTTGATTCATTTCAATTACTGACAAAAAGCCTTGAACAGCTGCCTGAGAAATGGCACGGCCTCAAAGACCAGGAAATAAGATACAGAAAGAGGTATATTGACTTAATCTCAAACAGGGATGTTTTTGATTTATTCATTAAAAAAACAGAGTTCATAAAGAACATAAGGAAATTTATGGATGGAAAAGGCTTTATGGAAGTTGAAACTCCAGTATTGGAAGCAGTTCCAGGGGGAGCAGATGCCAGGCCTTTCATAACCCACCACAATACATTAGATATAGATTTCTACTTAAGAATTTCACTTGAGCTCCACTTAAAGAGGCTTATAGTCGGCGGCTATGACAGGGTTTATGAGATTGGAAAGGTATTCAGGAATGAGGGCTTATCCACACAGCACCTGCAGGAATTTACATTGCTTGAGTTTTATGCAGCTTACATGGATTATAATGACCTTATGGATTTCACTGAAGAGTTTTTCAAGACAATTATAAAGCAAACCTTTGGGACACTTAAAATAAAATTCCAGGGTAATGAAATAAACTTTAGCGGAAAATGGCCAAAAATAGACTACACAAAAATAATAAAAGAAAAAACAGGAATTGACCTAAACAAAGAGGATACAAAGGAAAAACTAATCTCGGCCATAAGAAAAAAAGGCCTTAAAATAGACATTGACGAGAATCTTGGCCGGGGCAGGGTAATGGACCAGCTTTACAAGCAGTATGTAAGGCCAAATCTTATACAGCCATGCTTTTTAATAAACCATCCGATCGACATTTCCCCTCTTGCAAAAAAACACAAAGACAACCCTAAGCTTACCCAGAGATTTCAGCTATTGGTTGCAGGCTCAGAAATTGTAAATGCCTTTACAGAATTAAATGATCCTATTGATCAGCGTGAAAGATTTGAAGAGCAGATGAAGCTAAGGGAAGCTGGTGATGAGGAAGCGCAAATGATAGATGAGGACTTTATAGAATCTTTAGAAATAGGACTTCCGCCAACAGGTGGTTTTGGAATGGGAATTGACAGGTTTTTTGCAATACTCACAGACCAGGATACAGTAAGAGAAGTTGTCTTGTTCCCAATGATGAAGCCAGAAGAAGAAAAAAGGGATTAACTGTTTTCTTAGTATGTTATAAATAATCATTATAAAGTAATTAAAATAGAAAGATTTAAATAATAATAAATCCTTAGTTTCAATATGGAGACAAACCAAGATTGTGCCAATGCAACATTAGTTGTAAATAAAAATGGAACATATAGTTCCATAGGAGGGAAAGTTGGTCTAAAGGTTGATAAACCTATAGAATTCTATATAAGATTCTCAGATTTTCTAAATAATCCGGGTTTAATTGATAAACCTGGAGGAGCAATTAAACCACATAAAATAACTATTGAAACTGAATTCGGAGAGCGGAATGTTAAATTATCAGATATAGTAATTGCCCTTGAAAATGGAAAATACAGGGGGAATCGCGTTGACAGAAGGAGAGCAAGTCGCTCCCTTTTGAAAAAAGAATACTTTTCATTCTTAACTAAAGATAATCAATATCAAGTTAGAGGATATGTGTTTAATTTAAAAAAGCAAATGGAAAAAAATTTTATTATTATTTCAGACGACACTCCCATTGGGCATTTATTTCCTGAAGAAATTGAACATAAAAGTTATGTTACTCTTAATGATTTAATTAAGGGCGAAATATCTAAACATACTTTTGTAGCAATAAATCCAGACCACTTTGAAATGCCAAAAAATATCAAATAAGAAAATAAAAAACTAATTCTTTTTCTCCTTGAGTTTTGCATGTGCTGCAGCAAGCCTTGCTATTGGAACCCTGTATGGTGAGCAGCTTACGTAATTAAGGCCAATCTTATGGCAAAACTCAACAGAATTTGGCTCACCGCCGTGCTCTCCGCAAATTCCAATCTTAAGATCCTTTCTTGCATTCCTTCCCTTCTCAACACCCATCTTAACAAGGCTTCCAACTCCCTCTTGGTCAAGAACCTGGAAGGGGTCTTTCTCGAGAATTCCCTTATCAACATACTCTGGAGTGAACTTTCCAACATCATCCCTGCTGAAGCCAAATGCCATTTGCGTTAAGTCATTTGTTCCAAATGAGAAAAAATCTGCTTCTTTGGCAATCTGGCCAGCTATTATGCAAGCCCTAGGTATCTCTA
>JAHIFA010000008.1 GCA_018901315.1 Nanobdellota archaeon
ATTAAAACAAAAGCCGGAACAGATATAAAAACAGCAGTGCATGACACAATAAGCGAGAGCGATAATCTTCTGAAAAACAAAAAAGGGGCTTTTGGAAACCTGCCAACAGGAGAAATTGATAGCGGAATAGTAAGAGAAAAAACAAACGGAACAATTGTTTTTGACTGCTCTTTTCCTGGTTTAGGATTATTGGAAAAGCCAATTAAAATCAAAGTGGTTAGTGGTATTGGAACAATTGTTATTAATAATAATAAAGCAAAAATATTGTATAATATGCTAAAAGATGTTGGAAAAGATGCATTTAAACTTGCAGAGCTTGGCATTGGAACAAACCCAAAAGCAAAAATTACAGGAAATGTTTTGGAAGATGAAAAGGTTCTTGGGACTGTGCATTTTGCATTCGGAAACGACTTAAGCTACAATGGAACAAATGATGTCCCTTTGCATTTGGACGGAATAATAAAAGAACCAACAATAGAAGTTGATGGCAAAACCATAATGAAGAATGGAAAGCTTTTGATTTGATTGAAACCATGTTCTTTTATCAAAAATTGTTAAGATTAAATTATAGTATTTGTGGAAAACATATTTTATTCAAAATGTTAATGTAATCCTGCAGGTGCCTTGTAATAAGAAAATTGTTTTTCACATGCTCATGACCGGCCTTGCCTAATTTATCGCGAAGTGATTTGTCTCTCAGTATGTTTAATGCCTTGGTTATGCCATCTTTTTCATCCTTAATAATATAACCTGTTTTGCCATTGATTACCTGCAATGGAATCCCTCCAACTGCTGTTCCAAGAACAGGTGTTCCTTTCCATAATGCCTCAGCCACAGTCAATCCAAAGCCTTCCTTTAGAGAATTCTGAAATACAAAAGCAGATTCTCTCTGCAGGATATTAACCAGCAAATCATTCTTTTGTGTTATTGTGTAAATGTCTTTAAACTTGTCAGCAGTCTGTCTTATTTTATGGTATAAAATTGGACCTTGCGGGTCATCACTTGCCATATCACCCATAAAAACCATCTGGCAGTCCTCTTTTTCCCTTATTTTCTTGAACATATTAATCACACCAATATGGCCTTTCCATGGGTCAAACCTCCCAATCTGTGTGATTATTGGCTTGTCCATATCAATCCCTGATTTTGACAATAGCCTTTTTGCTTTGGCATGGCTGATATTTTTATTTTTTACAGATAAGGGGTCAATGCTTGGGTGAATAATTATTTGGGGTTTTCTTAAACGCTTTATTCTAAACTTTTTGGATGAAATAACAACACCATCATATTTTTTTATGAAAGGCAGCAGGAAATCCAATGCCTGATTATTAGGATTTGAAATATCTATATGGCACCTCCATATCCATTTATTTCTTTTGTTATAATTAGCAATCATCCCCAATGGCTGCGGATCATGTGCAATAACAACATCATGCTCATTAATATGGTTTATCATGGAATTTCTTTTGCAATACTCAAGGTATATCTTCTTGTGGTTGCTTGTCATGTTTCCTTTTTTTCCCTGAAGAAAATTATGCATTTTTTTTGTTACATTAAAGAAAGAATGACTTCCCAAAACAACACGCCATCCTGTATCTATGCCAACATCATTCATAAGAAAAACCAGTGAATTCAGAATTTCCGCAACACCTCCTCCCATAGATGTTGCATTTATATGCACAATATGCCTGCCATGAAGGGGTTCTGCGCTTCCCCTTATTTGTTTTACAACCTTATTTCCAACAATTTTTTTGTAATTATCAAGTTTAGGAATCATTTTTCACACTCTTTTTGGTTATCCTAATCTTTAAATTAGTTGAATTATTTAAATTTTTTGAATTTTTTGCATAAATTTTTTTATAACCCAAAAACTTATATAAAATGACTGTGTTATATAAAAAAGAATAACAAATGAAGATATACTATGCAAGCCAGTCTTTTTATCCCCATATAGGCGGAGTACCCACTTATCTTCTTAATCTCTGCAAAGAGATGGTAAAGAATGGCAATGAGGTTGTTGAAGTCCATTTAAGACCGTCTGGAGATGAAAACCAGGATGA
>JAHIFA010000064.1 GCA_018901315.1 Nanobdellota archaeon
ATAAGAAAGCGCTTGTGTTTACAGCAGATGGTGCAGGCGATGGGCTTTCATCTACAGTTAATATTGGAATTAATAATGATATCAAAAGAATTGCCTCTTCAACATATTATGACAGCTTAAGCAATGTCCTGTACAGCGAGATAACACGCTATCTTGGAATGAAGCCATGGGAACACGAATTTAAATGTGTAAAAGGCGATACTCCTGTACTTCTATCTGATGGCAGACTAGTAGAAATTAAGGAACTTTTTGAAAAAAACTTTAAAAAAGAGAATATAATTGAAAAAACCAAAGATGAAATTACTGTTAAGGCAAATAACCTAAAAGTAATGGGTTTTAATTCATCTTCTCTAAAAATTAAACCAGAAAATGCAAAATATGTTTATCGAAAAAAGTTTAATGGCTTATTATATGAAATTACAACACATTCTGGAAGAAAAGTAGTTGTTACTAATATCCATAAATTCCAAACTATCAAAGATGGCTTTGTTGTTGAAAAACAGGCAAAAGAATTGACAAAAAAGGATTACATTGCAATTCCAAAGAAACTAAATATTAATGAAACTAAAATTAAAAATGAATATGCTATCTCAAATTTTTTGGCTGGAATGATCTCAGAAGGATGGGAAGATTACAGACCAGAAAAAGGAACAGACCTTTTCTATTTTGCCAATAATTCAAATGTGCTTCATGCTAAGTTCCAGCAGTCATGCTCAAAACTATTTGGAGTAAAACCTAATTTGTATACCTATAAGGATCAAACTCCCATCTCAAGGCTCTCACTTCTCAAACACAGAAAAAAATTAGCGGAGATTGGTTATGAAAAAAATCTGTCAGAAAACAAAAAAATTCCTAATACTATTATGAAAATGTCAAAATTGGGTGCATCTGAATTTCTTAAGATGTTCTGTGATTGTGATGGAGGAGTTATTAAAAACAAGAGTGGCGGCTCAAGCATCAATTTTACTACAATTAGCAAGGATGTTGCAAACAAAATAAATTATTTATTGCTACGTTTTGGTATTGTATCAAGAAATGGTTTTTATAAAACAAGAGCCACAAACAGCAAAAAGAAAGCAATAAGATGGGCTTATGTAATAAAAGTGATGGGAACTGAGAATATTAAAAGATTTCTTGATAATATAGGTTTTATTACTAAAGAAAATAATGATAGAGCAAAGGATATAATCTTTGATAATCCGAATACACACATTGATGTGATTCCTTGTGTGAATCTGTTTAAAGAATTATACAAGAATAAAGTTATTGGAATTAAAGATTATCTAACTTATTATCATGACTGCAAGCAAAATAAGAATATTTCAGTGAATAAATTAAAGAGATTTTTAACTAAAAACAATGACAACGACAGAAGGATAAAACAATTAAAATTGCTTGCTGACTCTGATGTCTTCTGGGATAAAATAAAAGATATTAAAAAAATCAAGTTAAATGATTATGTTTATGATATTTATGTACCAAAAACCCATACTTTTATTGGCGGATTTGGGGGCATTGTATTGCATAATACAATGGGAATGGCACCATATGGCAGGGCAGAATATTGTATTGATGAAGTCAGAAAGATAATAAGAATTAATCCAAGAAACCCGCTTGAGTTCCAGAATATGACAGGAGCATGCGGTGTTTACATACAGAAAAAATTAATTAAAATGCTTGCTGGCCAGAGGTTTGATAATATATCTGCTGCCTGCCAGCTGTATTTTGAGGAATTAATGGAAAAATGGGTAAGGGCTGCTATTAAAAAAACAGGCATACATGATGTTGTGTTTGCAGGGGGCTCTGCACTTAATGTCAAGGCAAATAAAATTATCAGGGAGATGCCTGAGGTTGATTCTGCTTTTTTCTATCCTGCTTCTGATGACAGCGGAACACCTGTTGGATCTGCCTTGGAGGCTTACAACAGGTATTGCGAAGCAAACGGGATAAAGCCAGTCAGAAAAGAAGTAAAAGATATTTATTATGGAATGGAATATTCAAATGATTATGTTAAGGATTTATTGAAGAAGAAAGGGTTATTGAAAAAGGCAAGCTTTATTGACAACATTGACGAAGAGATTGGAGAGATGATTGCCAAAGGAAACATAATTGCAAGATGCACTGGCCGTGTTGAATGGGGTCCAAGAGCTCTTGGCAATAGAAGCATACTAGCTGATCCTAGGGATTTGAAGGTTATTGGAAAGATTAATTTTGCAATCAAGCAGCGTGATTTCTGGATGCCTTTTGCAGTTTCTATTTTAGAGAAAAGAATGAAGGATTATCTTATTGATGCTAAATTTGCCCCTTATATGATAGAGGCCTTTGACACAACTGAAAAGGTTGATGACATAATTGCAGGAACACATCCATTTGACAAGACAGCAAGGCCACAGACAGTAAATGAATGGAATCCAAGCTATAAGAAGATAATCGAGGCCTTTGAGGCCAAGACAGGCATAGGTGCTGTTCTTAATACTTCTTTTAACCTGCACGGCTATCCATTGATTGGAACTCCAGATGTGGCCATAAGCACTCTGGAAAACAGCGGTTTGAAATGGCTGGCCCTGGGCAATTATCTGATTAAGAAGTAATCTTACCCTTTAAATTTCATTTTCAAAAGTAAAGGGTAAAAAGTTAACAGCAAAGAAATAATTCTATTGTTATTGGCAATAACAATACATTTATAAATAGGCTGATATTACTAATAACAATATGAATATATCAATATTAAATCCATGGTGGGAAAACAAGGAAGCAATCCATAATGATAAGCATATAAAAGAGCTTTCTAACTTTAAATATGTATATCACCCCAGTATGTTAAATGAAAAATTTGAAAAGGGCAGCATATACACAATAAGGGGCCCAAGACAAATAGGAAAAACTACTTTTCTGAAGCTTGTTATCAGGGAAAAGTTAAAAAATATCCCAAAAGAGAGCATTTTTTACTGGTCCTGCGATAATATAAATTCAAAAAATGAATTAATAGGGCTTATCAATGAATATGCTGATTACTGCAGGGTCAAGGAAGTAAAACCAGAATTCATACTGCTTGACGAAATTACAAACATAGAAGAATGGCAAAAAGCAATAAAATTTGTTGTAGATAACAATATTGTTGAAGGAATCTGCTTTATACTTACTGGATCAAATGCAATTGACTTAAAAAAAGGCACAGAAAGGCTGCCAGGAAGGCGTGGCAAACATGGAAAAGATATTTTTTATATGCCTCTTACATTCAGGGAGTATGTCAGGATGGTTAATCCTGCATGGTTTGAAGAGCATAAGGCAGACTCATATAATAAGCTGAGATACAGCAGCAGTAAATTAAAGATACTTTTTGAAAGGTACTTAATTACAGGTGGAATTCCGCTGGTTATCAATGAATATGAGCTAAACAGGGAAATTCCAAACTATATTTATGAGTTATATTACTCATGGATTATTGGTGATATTTTAAAGGAAAGAAAAAATGAGCAGACATTAAAAGAGATTGTAAAGAGCATATTGATTTGTTACAGCACGCCAATAAGCTGGGATTCCCTGGCAAAAAGGTCGTCTGTAAAAAGCCATCTTACTGTCAGTTCATATTTTGAGCTGCTTTCAAACCTGCTTGTTATATTTGGCTGCTTCTTTTTTGACGTGAGCCATAACAATGTAAATTACAACAAGAACAAAAAAATATATTTTTATGACCCTTTTATTATTGAAATGTTTTCTAAAAAACTAAACCTTTCTGTTGACAAGGGGAAAATCGTTGAAGGAATTGTTGCATCTAACATCAAACAAAAGAACATCCTTGAAGATGTTTATTTCACAAAGATTAAAAAAGAAACAGATTTTGTTTTTATGGATAAAAAAGCCATAGAAGTTAAGTATCAGAATACCATTTCAAAAGAGGATTTTGCCAACAGGAGTTATTTCAGGGATTTTAATGTTTTATCTAAAAATGTATCTGAAAAGAATGTAATTCCTGTTTATGTTTACCTATTTCTTGAATAATTAAAATGTGGTTGGTTAGTCAATAAGTAATCTTGCCCTTTAAATCCCATTTTTCAAAAATAAGGGGTAAAAAGGCCATAAGCAATTATTTGATTAAGAAATAAGCCACCAGATTAACAAGGCCAAGCGCAATTGGATAAAGCAGATATATCTTAAAGCCATTAACAAGAATACCTGTCAGTGAAAACACAATCAGGCCAAGGGCAACAGCAATTATGAGCCACATTCCAAATGTCTTATTTTTTCTTTTTTGCAAAGAATTTAAGTGCCTGACAGCAGATAGTGCCCTGTTTGCAATGTATGCATGCAAGCTTTCCATAGATAACCTGGTTAAGGCAGACCCATGAAAAAACAGGATAGAGCATTGCAATTAAGATTAAAACATCAAAACCCCTTGAGATAAGGAGGGCTACTCCTATAGCTAATGGAATAAGGACCACAAGAAGCTGAGGAATAAGATCCTTAAAATTAAGCTCTCTTTCACCAAATTTTTTAGGGTTGCCTTTTTTGAAAAATATTGATGCTATTGCGCCTTTGCCAAAAGCGCACAATCTGCCATAATAACAGCAGGATGTGCATGCATTTTTATAAAGCTGGAATTCAAGAATAAGAAGGTATATCATATACAAAATTCCGGTAATCATGCTCAGCTTGAACATTATGTATGCTCCTGCAACATAAACAGCAAGCATTAGAATATTTATAACAACAACCATCCAAAAAGGATATTTTTCATATATCTTTGGCCCCTCTTTCATACAATAGTGTTTTTTGTCGGCCTTTAATAAGTTTTCTTTTTTAGATTAAGTTAGCTAAAGCAATGGGAAAAATACTTATATTCTAACATATTAGGCTGATTATGGAAGATAAATATCAAAAAGGATCTGCTGATTCTAAGCCTTATTATGTTGTTGATGAAGAATCTGGAAAATTAATGCCCATATATTTTCCTGCAGATGCTGTAATGCCCAAAGCAAGACCTGGCGTAAAGGCAGGCAATCCTCTTCTTGATGAAATAAATGAAGAATTAAGAAAGGAAAACATAATAGAAAAGATGAAAAGGCTATACAAAATAAATAGTCTTGCA
>JAHIFA010000065.1 GCA_018901315.1 Nanobdellota archaeon
TAAGGATTATTTTGCCAATAAAGTTTGAGATTGATGAAATTGAAATAAAAATTCCTGCATCTTATGCTGCAAAAATGTATTCTGTTGTAAAGAGTTTTTCAAAGATAATAAAGGATGAATGGCTTAATGATGGATCATGGAAATGTTTTGTTGAGATGCCTGCTGGCTTAAAACAGGATTTCTTTGATAAATTAAATAGCATGACTCACGGTGAGATTGAAACAAAAATATTAAAGACAAAATAAACAACAAGGTGAAAAAATGGGAAAATTATTAGTAGAAGACAAAACAATAGTAACCCCTGGTGAAGAGCTCGCAGAAGGAATGGACTTCCTGCCTGCTGAGGGAACATTCAGGAACAAAGATAAAATAATATCTTCGGGGCTCGGATTAGTTAATGTCAATGGAAGAGTTATAAAAACAATTTCGGTTTCTGGGAGATACATACCAAAAAGCGGAGATACAATCATTGCAAGGGTTACAAACATATTAATGGGTGGCTGGATTCTTGATATAGATTCTGCTTATTCTGCAGTGCTTTCAGTTAAGGAAGCCAAGGATTTTATAAGAAGGGATGCAGATTTAACCAGATATTATAATATCGGTGATTATATTATCACAAATATAGTGATGGTTACATCACAGAGACTGGTTGATGCATCAATGAAAGGTCCTGGAATGAGAAAGCTTATTGGAGGAAGAATCATAAATGCTAATTGCCATAAAGTTCCTAGGATAATAGGAAAAAAGGGATCAATGGTTAGTATGATAAAAAATGCAACTGAATGCAGTATAATTGTAGGACAAAACGGGATTGTATGGATTAATGGCTCACCTGAAAATGAGATTATTGTTGTTAAGACAATAAAAAAGATAGAGCGGGAGGCCCATATAAGCGGCTTGACAGACAGGATTAAAGCATTTTTAGAGAAAGAAACCAATAAAAAAATTAATATTGAAAAGGTGGAATAAATGAGTTACACTAAAAGAAATGATGGAAGAAAATTTGATGAAACAAGGCCTATTGAGGCAAAAGCAGGTATTATAAAAAGGGCTGATGGCTCTGCTTACTTTAAGATGGGAAAGACTGTAGCATATGCTGCTGTTTATGGCCCCAGGGAAATACACCCAAAATTCCTGCAAAATCCAAGAAAGGGAAAATTAAGATGTTATTATAATATGATGCCTTTCTCATCTGTAGGAGACAGGGTAAGGCCAGGGGCAAACAGGCGTGCAAAGGAAATAGCAATGGTAACAGAAAAGGCACTATTACCGGTTATAGACCTTGGCAAGTTTCCAAATTCAGTGATTGATGTATTTATTGAATTGCCGCAGACAGATGCCGGAACAAGATGCGCAGGGATATGCGCAGCATCAATAGCTTTGGCAGATGCAGGAATTCTAATGAATGATATGGTAGCAGCAGTTTCAATTGGAAGAGTTGATGACAAGCTTGTTGTTGACCTTGACTATAGTGAGGAAAGCTATGAAGGCGGGACTGTAGCAGACATACCAATGGCTGTAGTATCAAGAACAGGCGAAATATCCTTATTACAGCTGGATGGAAACCTTTCAAGGGAAGATTTAAAAAAAGCTGTTGAAATGGCAAAAAAATCATGCAGCAAGATAGATAAGATACAAAGAGATGCTTTAAAAAATAAGTATGAGGTAAAAAAATGAGCATAGAACAAAAAGATCATATTTTAGATTTTCTTGAAAAAGGAATAAGGTTTGATGGGAGAAAGTTAGATGAATACAGGCCAATAAAGATTGAAAGGGGATTCTCAGAAAATGCTGAGGGATCTGCAAGGGTTACTATTGGAGATACAGAGGTTCTTGCAGGTGTCAAAATGAGTATTATGGAACCATACCCTGACACGCCTGATGAAGGAACAATGATGATTAATGTAGAGCTGTTGCCTTTATCAAATCCTGATTTTGAGCCAGGTCCGCCAGGAATACAAGCAATAGAAATTGCAAGGGTTGTTGACCGGGGAATTAGAGAATCAAAGGCAATTGACACAAAAAAGTTGTGCCTCAAAAAAAGAGAAAAGGTGTGGTCTATTACAGTTGATATATGCCCAATTAATGATGA
>JAHIFA010000066.1 GCA_018901315.1 Nanobdellota archaeon
AAGAAATACAAGAAATTATATCCTCTAATCCAGAGTTGGGATACAGAAAAAAGAAAAAGATGCTAGAGGCTGTTGATGAAATGAAAAAAGTTACACCCTTGCTTAAGAATTTAGAGATTTGGATATCATCATTGTTACAGGGAGATCATAAAAATTCCGAAGAAAACAATAATAATTCTAACTAATTGGTATAAGTTCTTATTTTTATAATATTATTTTAAAAAATAAAAAACATAAACTTTAAATATAAGCTTTCATAACTTTCACAAAATACTGAAAGTTCAGAAAGTAGTGAATAAAAGATGATGAGTGCATTAAAGAGCCCAAAACAAGAATTTATAGGTTTAATGATTGAGAACTGCAAGATTAGTGGCCTTGATGAGATTTCATCAGAGATAATAGCCATGCTTTATGCAGAGCCAAGAGAAATATCACTTGAAGAGCTTTCAAAGAAAACAAGGTATAGCTTATCTGCTGTATGCACTGCAGCTAAGCTTATAGAAAGGATAGGCCTTATAAAAAGGATACGAAAACCTGGCTCAAAAAAGGCATACTTTTATATGGAAAAGGATATGAGCGTATTTTCACTTGACTTAATGAAAAGAAATTATGAAAAAATAATTATTCCAACAAAACAAAAGCTGCCTTCAATAATAGAGAAATATAAAAAAGAAAAGTCAGAAAGATCAAGGCAGGAGCTCAAGATAATAGAAAATTATTATAAAGAGGTATTGGTTTCTGAAGAAATAATAAAAAATATTATTGAAATGGTAAATAAGATGAGAAATAAGCTGAAAAAATGAATGATACAATAATTGAGCTAAGGGATGTGTGGAAAATTTACAAAATGGGAAAGGTAGATGTAAATGCGCTCAGGGGAATGAACTTCAGGGTTAAAAGGAATGAGTTTGTTTCAATAATGGGACCGAGCGGCTCTGGAAAAAGCACAGCTGTAAATATGGTTGGCTGCCTGGACATTCCTACAAAAGGGGATGTTTATCTTGATGGAAAGAATATTGCACACCTGCCTGAATCAACACTAGCCCAGATAAGAGGCAGAAAAATAGGGTTTATATTTCAGACATTTAACCTTATTCAAACACTGTCAGCAAAAGAAAATATAATTCTGCCTATGATATTTCAGGGAATTCCTGCAGATAAAAGAGAAAAAAGAGCTGAGAAATTACTAAGACTTGTTCAGCTGGAAGACAGGATGAATCACAGACCAGCAGAGCTCTCAGGTGGTGAGCAGCAGCGTGTTGCAATCGCAAGGTCATTAGCAAATGACCCTGATGTGATATTGGCTGATGAGCCAACTGGAAACCTTGATTCAAAGACAGGAAGAATTGTAATGAATTTTTTAAAAGATTTAAACAAAAAAGAGGGAAAGACAATTGTAATGGTCACGCATGATGCTGAGCTTGCAAAGCATGCAGACAGAATAGCATATTTAAAAGATGGTGTGATAATAAAACAATAATATTTAAACTAAAAATAGTGTTTAAAGGAGGATAAAATGAAAAAAGAAATGAAATCAATTGGAATATTATGTGTAATGATGATAGTTTGTGCAGCTGTTTCTCTTGCTGCTATTTCAAGTTCTGTGGATATTGATGTAAGCCTGATTAACCAGAATCCTGATCCAGCTGAGCCCGGAAAATATGTTGAGGTAAAGTGGAAAGTAGAGAATGCGGGCTCCTCAAATACAGAGAATGTTATTTTTGAGGTTCTGCCTAAATTCCCTTTTTCTCTTGATCCAGGAGAAAGTGCAACACAAAAAATAGGAAGTATCTGGGGGAGGCAAATTGGTGATAATGGGGTTATAGTAACATATAGATTTAAGGTTGATGAAAATGCTGTTGAGGGCCAGAATGAGATTGAGATAAGGTATAGCTTAGATAATGGTGTAAGCTGGCAGAAGCCAGGAAAATTTTACATAAACATAAGAACCCATGATGCAATATTAAATATAAAAAAGGTTAGTTATAGTCCAGACCCTATGCCGCCTGGCAAGAAAGCTATTTTGAGCATTGAGCTTGAGAACATGGCAGATTCATTGCTTAAGGATATTAAAATAAGCCTTAATTTAATAACAGTGCTACAGACAGCTACAAGCATAACATATAATGAGCTCTCATTCTCAACATTTGGAACAACAAACCAACAAGTCATAAAGAATATTGGAGCAGGAAAAACAAAGACAGTTGAATTCACACTTATTCCAGATCCAGATGCAGCTTCAGATGTTTACAAGATTCCAATAACAATTGAATATTCTGATGAGCTCGGAACAAATTACTCAAAATCAGAGGTTATAAGTGTAATAGTTGGTGATGAGCCAATTCTTGAGCCATTAATTGCTTCAACAAATATATATAAAAAAGGACAGGTTGGAGAGATAGATATTTCTTTTGTAAACAAGGGAACAACAGATGTAAAACTGCTTGATGTTGAACTAAAGGAAAGTGATTATGTTAAGGTAATATCTTCCGCAAATGTTTACTTGGGAAATATTGACTCAGATGATTATGAGATTGCTGAATTCAAGGTTTATGTAAATGATTTGGATGATTCAAGAGTGCCATTAATAATCAATTATAATTATCTTGACCCAAACAACAACCGATATGAGGAACAGGAAACTCTTTACATTGATGTTTACAGCAATAAGGAGGCAAAGAAATATGGCCTTGATGGATCTAAGAGTAGTTTAGGAGGAATATTTGCAATAATTATAATTGTTGTAATCGGCTACCTTGGATATAGATGGTGGAAAAAGAGAAAGAAGCATCAGTAATATGCTTTTTTATTTGATTAAGAATGCTAAAAGATTATTCTAGATTTGCGATTAATGGAATAAAAAACCGCAAGCTTAGGTCATGGCTTACTATGATAGGCATAATCATAGGCATAACTGCTGTTGTTTCTCTTATTGGAATAGGCCAGGGATTAAAAGTAGCTATAAGCTCGCAGTTCGGGGATATTGGAACTGATAAATTAACTGTAATGGCATCTGGCGGCATGGGTCCTCCAGGAACTGGTGTTGTAACACCGCTGACAAAGGATAATGTAAAAAAAATTGAGCAGGTAAATGGTGTTAAGGTTTCTGCTGGAAGGCTTGCAAGAAGCATTAAACTTGAGTATGATAACAATGTAAAGTTTAGCATGACTGCAAGCATGGCTGAAGGCGATGGAAGAAAACTTATTGAGTCTGCTATGAACCTTGAAGCTGAAAAAGGCAGGTTGCTTAGGGATGGGGACAGTAAAAAAACAGTTTTAGGAAATAATCTTGGAAGTGAGAATGCAGGATTCGGAAAACAGATAATTGCTGGCTCAAATGTCCTTATACAGGATGAGAAATTTGAGGTTGTGGGCATACTTGAAAAAACAGGCAGTTTTGCTGTTGATGGTATTGTTTTCATGGAGGAAGATGATTTAAGGAAAATATTGGATACTTCAGATGATGAATATGATATTATTGTAGCGCAGGTTCATCCAAATGCTGATATTAAGGCTGTGCAGGAGAATATAGAAAAGGTTATGAGAAAAGAGAGGGATGTGAAAGTGGGTGAGGAGGATTTTACAGTGCAGACTCCTCAGGCTGTGCTTGCCCAGGTTAATTCAACTTTGTTTGCTGTACAGTTATTTGTTTATATTATTGCGGCAATATCTATAATTGTTGGCGGCATTGGAATTATGAACACTATGTTTACATCTGTTCTTGAGCGTACAAAAGAGATAGGCATAATGAAGTCAATTGGCGCAAAGAACAGCACAATTTTTTCATTGTTTTTTATTGAATCAGGGCTGATAGGGAGTATTGGCGGGATAATAGGAGCTGTTATAGGGGTAAGTATGGCAACGGGCCTTGCCTTTATTGGAAGAATGGCGCTTGGAAGCGAACTTATCAGGGCAGATATAAGCATTTGGCTTGTGATTGGCTCAATACTGGGCTCATTTTTACTTGGAAGCATATTTGGGGTAATTCCTGCAATCCGTGCCTCAAAGCTTAATCCAGTGGATGCATTACGCCATACTAAATAATAAGACATAAGATGATAGAAGATTTAATCAAATATATTATAAGCAATATAAGGCATAGATTTACAAGAAGCTTTCTTACTATTCTTTCTATACTAATCGGAATAATGGCTATTTTTGTTTTAATCAGCTTTGGTGAAGGGCTCAGAAATTACATGAATGTGATGGGTGAGGAAATGGGGACAGACAAGCTTATTGTCCAACCCAAGGGTTTTGGAGTTCCAGGCACTGGAGAGATATATCTTACAAAAGAAGATGTTGATTTCATAAAAAAACAAAGGGGTGTTTCAGAAGCTACTGGAATGATAATGAAGCAAAGTGAAGTTAAAATTGATAAAAGAAAGTTAGGAAAGTGGGTTTTTATTATGGGGATGCCTATTGACCCATCTGAACAAAGACTTGTTGAAGAGGCTTTTGCAGGTTATGAAATTTTTAAAGGAAGAGCCTTAAAAAAAGGAGATGAAAATAAGGTTGCACTTGGTTATAATTACTTGGTTGCTGACAAAATTTTTTCCAAACCTCTTAAGTTAGGAGATAATATTTTTATCAATGATAAATCATTTGATATTGTAGGGTTTTATGAAGAAATAGGTAATCCGCAGGATGATTCTAATGTTTACATGACAAATGATGCTATGAAAGAAGTTTTTGATGTAGGAGATGAGTATGCCTACATATATATCAGAGCAGAGAAAGGGATAGTTCCAACTGAGCTTGTAGATAGGCTTGAAGAAAAATTGAGGAAGAAAAAAGGCCAGAAAGAAGGTGAAGAAGATTTTTATATCATGTCATTTGAGCAGCTTATGGAAACATTCGGCACTATATTATTAGTACTTAATTCTATCTTAATAATAATTGCTGGAATATCTGTTGTTGTGGCTGCTGTTAATATCATGAACACAATGTACACTGCTGTTTTAGAGAGAACAAAAGAAATAGGCATAATGAAGTCAATTGGCGCAAGGAACAGCACAATTCTTATGATGTTCTTTTTTGAGTCAGGATTTTTGGGTTTGATTGGAGGTAGTATTGGTATGCTGCTTGGTTATGGGTTAGCAAAGCTTGGTGCCATGGCTATTGCTGCTGCTGGATATTCATTTCTCAAACCTTATTTTCCATGGTGGCTGACAGTTGGCTGTTTAGTATTTTCATTTATGGTAGGAGCTGTTTCGGGATATTTCCCTGCAAAAGCAGCATCAAGGCTAAAGCCTGTAGATGCTTTGAGGTATGAGTAAGTTAAATAAATACTGTGGACTGAAGTACACAGTATTTGAGAATCCTGAGAAATTTGTGCAACAAATTTCTGGGACACAAGAAATGCTTTTCAGCATTTCTTTGTGAATTGTCAGAAAGATTGTCATTCATCTGCAAACTAAAGTTTGCAGTATTCTGACAATTTTTGATAAATCCTAAACACAAATTATATAAATTCCAAAATCAAAGGCATATAAAGAGGTGGTTTAAATGGGTTGTTGTGAAATGATGAATAAGAAAATAAAAAAAATGGATGTATATGATATGTCGCTAACAAAGCTTGGTGTTGCTGCTTTTATTCTAATGGTGGCAAAGCTTTGGTCAGGAATACTTGCTCTTCCATGGTATTGGTATGCTATAATCTTTGTCTTGGCAGCAATAAGACCTATGGCTAAGATATTTGGAAAATAATTTTTTAAAGCAATCTGAAACACTATGAGAAAAGCTGAGTTATTTGTACTAATAGCTGTTATTATTTCTTTTATTATTGGTATTTATTTCTATCCTCAGATGCCAGAGCAGATGGCCTCGCACTGGAATGCGCAAGGCAATGTTGATGGTTATATGTCAAGATTCTGGGGGGTATTTTTAATGCCTTTTGTGTTTGTAGGCCTTGCATTGCTTTTCATCACTATTCCTAAAATAGACCCGTTAAAGAAAAATATTGAAGAGTTCAGAAAGTATTATGATGGGTTTATTATTTTATTTTTTATATTCATGCTTTTGGTTTATATGCAAACAATCCTGTGGAACCTTGGAACTGAAATAAGCCCTAACATAGTTATTCCTATTGGACTCGGACTTTTATTTTACTATATTGGTATTCTTTTCGAAAACACAAAAAGAAACTGGTTCATTGGCATAAAAACACCATGGACTTTAAGCAGTGAAAAAGTCTGGAACAAAACACACAAGCTTGGCTCTAAGATGTTTAAGACAGCAGGGATAATTGTTCTTACTGGATTCTTATTCCAAAAATATGCAACTTATTTTATTCTTGTTCCTATTCTTTTTGTTGCTTTATATTTAGTAGTTTATTCTTATGTTGAATATCAGAAAGAGAAGAAATAGATAAATTTTCGATAGTTTTAAATAGTAATCCTCTGAATATTAAGACTGTATGGTTAACATAAAAGAGGACTTTAATGACAGTTTTAATCTTTTACTGCATAATAAAAAAATAATAATTCCTGTTCTTTTTTCTATTGTTTTTATTTTCATACTTATCTCATTGTTCCTAAATCTTTCTGGTTTAAATCCTTTACTGAAAGAAATTATTTCTTCTGGTTCTGAATTTGATAACCAAAAAATAGACTACCTGATGAATACTACCAATATTGGAGAGGAGAACTATTCTTCAGAACTAATAACCTACTTAAGCAAGGGTTCAAGCAATTCACCTTACAACAAGGAACTTTCAGGATATCTCGACGAAAAAGGATTTGAATGGAGCAATTATAAACACCTTTTAAATTCCAGGAATATTGCATTGCTGGCAATTTTTATTATAATTAGTGCAATAGGATTGTTTTATTTCTCTTGTATGACTTACGCAATGATTGCTTTAGCAATTCATGAGAAAGACATTGGATTTCAAAATGTAATAAAAGTAGCAAACAACTTTCTCTTCCAGTTCCTTTGGTTAAGAATATTATTGGCATTTATTCTTATTGTGCCAATTGTAATACTTATTGGAATTACTGCGTTCCTTTATTCATTTAACATAATCCTGGGTTTACTTTCTGGCTTGATTTCTTTTATTTTGATGATGATTTACATGATATTTATTGGATTAAGGCTTTTTTTTGT
>JAHIFA010000002.1 GCA_018901315.1 Nanobdellota archaeon
AAACATAAAAATAAAGAAATATCCTTTGGTATGTGGGATACATTAAATCTAAATGAAATAGTAGAGGAATTCAACAAAAAGCATAATCTTAATCTAAGGTTAGTAAAATAGATTGATAAGTAAGACAAAATGATAAATCAAAATAAAAAAAATAACATTATAACCTATGTAGGGATAGGGCTGCTTGCTGTTGCAGCTGGATTTAGCTGGAATTTAGCAAAAAAAAATATTACTCCTACAACTGTTGTCAACAATCTCGAAACCAAACTTGAGCAGTCTGCAAAGCTGAATTATGTCGAAACAGAGAGAAATGGAGAGCCATATGTGTTCTACCAAAACACATTATACAAAGTTACCACTATGAATGTTCTGCCTTCAAGAGGCATAGATGATGCTGTTCAAAGGGCAGGCATAAAATACAATGCAGAAGAAAGATACCTAAATTCCCAATATAATAAGGATCATGGAAAAGGGGGAATACTCCAGCCAGGGGATGAAGTATATGTTTTGGAGAAGGCGGCAGATTTTTGATTTTTCCCATAAAATTATATAAAAAATTAATGAGGCAAAAATGGTTGAGGCATACAAAAATATAAAAACAAAAGTTAAGAAAGGATTATATACAATTGGAGGCACTCTTTTAATTACTGCTCTTTTAAGTACAGGGGCTCTTGCACAAGAAGGAACAATTGATGACAAAGTTAATGGAGAAATGTCTAACCAACCAGGCATTAGTGACAAAATAGAAAAAACAGAACAATCAGAGTACCTTAAGAAAATTACTGATCAAATAAACTTCAATGTTGATAAAGACCTGGAAAATAGGCTTGAAATAGGCGGGATGCCAGCTTATAAAGAAATAATAAATGGGCATGAAATCTATTATTTTGATGGTCTAAACTGTGCATTTTTGAAACTTAAGCTTGGAAAAAATATTCCACCCATTCTTACCGCAAGTGTCAACTATGCAATAAAAGAGGGTTATGAAGAGGTGAAATCTCTAATAAATTATAATCCTGAGTGCATGAAGATTTATATGGATATTTTTAAAAAAACCCTAGAAACAAAAGGAGAAGACACATATGTTTATATTCCAACAATTATAGAAAATATAAATTCATCTATAAAATATAAGGAGGAATAAAAATGAAAGAAAGATATAGATCAATAAAACAACAGGAAGAAATGTTATCAAGAACAACATTTGAAGACAAAAAATATTATGTTTTGTATGACGGAACTGCTACATCTAAAAACCCTTATCAGGGTAAAAATCAATTTGATAGTGATGTTGATGAGAGAAAGAGATTCCTGAGGGAAACAGGCAGGATGTAATCTTAAAACCATAAATTATTTAATTTATCTTGTTTTACAAAACTTGTTGATAATTTAAGGCAAAATGTTACACATCAGAAGCAATAGTAAAGAGCAAAAGTCAAATATAGCTGTACTGACAGAGATAGTTAAGAATATGAAAGTTCCAGAGGGCATATTAACACATGTTCTTGAGACACACACAGATAACTATAATAGAGATTATCACTATGATGTTTGTGAATTTCTTGCAGAAGCAATTGAGCTTTCTGATAACGGGGGTTTTTACCTATTAGGTATAAAAAAAATCCTTATGAACGATGCTATTTTCCCAAAGCTAGTAAGTTATGAATCTCTTAGCATGATAAACCTTGGTCTGGCAGGAAGGTTTAATGACAAAAGAAATGCTGAAATAGCTAAAAATTATTCTTCTTTTCTTACATCTTTTTGCAAAAAGCAGAGCACAATAATCTCTGAAAAAGAAAATGATATTGTTTTTAATAATGCTTATAAAATTTATTTAAAGATGCCTCTGAATGAAGAAAAGTCAATTAGAGAAGAATATGCAAACAGCCTGGATTTAGTGAGATATCATATAAATCTAAGCAAAGACACTTATGATTATCTTGCAAAAAAGCATGAATTTATTTTGGATAATTTTTCTTACCTCAACGAGATACTTGTCAAATATTTTGAAAAAAAGCAAAGCATAGAAAACTTAATAGACAATGCCTATAAACAAAATTTTAATATTCCAAGGTCAGAGGATTTTGTTTTGGACAGACTAAACCTATTAGATAAGAACTTAAACAAGGATAATGATATTAACTTTAATGGATTGAAGAATTTTATTTCAGGAATACAAGAAGACTCAAAATACCTTGAGCTGGATTCTAATAACATAAATCAGGCAATTAAAAAAATCCTAGTAACCAAGATAACAAGTCAGCTGAATAGATTAGAAAACCTTTTATAATTGATTTCTTTTGCTTTTTTTATGGATTATGATTTAGAGCTTGAAAGGGTTGTTGACAGGATTAACAGGGAAAAGGCCAGGCTTGTTTGTATACAGCTACCTGATGGCCTCAAGCCAGAAGCAAAGCTTATACAGAATGAGATAGAATCAAAAACAAATGCAAAAGTAATAATCTGGGCAGGCTCCTGCTTTGGAGCATGTGATATCCCTTCAGAAGTTGAAAGGCTTGGTGTTGATTTATTGATTCAGTTCGGCCACAGCCCTTGGCAATAACAATATCTTTTTATACTAGCTATTTTTTTAAGAAAACATGCAATTATTAAACTATTCCTTGATATCTTTAATATCTTTTTCAGGCCTTTTGATTGGTATAATCCTTGCATTTACATCTAAAGAGGAATTGAATCCAGGAAAAAAATATTTCATTTTATTGCAGAAACTTACATTGTTGCTTATTCTTATTCTTTTACTGAATTTTCTTGATATAAGCATTTATTTTAGAATAATAATATATGCCTTATTTATTTTTTTAATGGCAATAAACATCAAAAGCCAGGCAATCTACCCAGTCCTTGCAGTTGTGTTTTTCCTGAGCTCAAAAGACATAAATTTGTTCATAATAAATTCAATACTAATCTTTTTTTACGGCTTTCCAACAGGCTCTTTATTTGCAAAGAAACTCATTAAAAAGAAAAGATTATTTATCTTAAAAAATATTTTTTTAAATTATTTCTGGTTTGTTGTTATCGCTATTATCTTAAAACTGATTTTTTAAAATGTTCTTTATCAAAAATTGTCAGAATACTGCAAAATTCAGTTTGCAGATGAATGACAATCATCTGACAATTCACGAAGAAATGCTGAAAGCATTTCTTGTGTCCCAGAAATTTATTTCACAAATTTCTCAGGATTCTCAAATACTGTGGACTAAAATCCACAGTATTTATTAACCAAAAGTTGCTACCAATTCCCCAATATAATGAGTTATAACAACAACTATAATAGCAATAATCAAATGTTCCAGAACCACTTTATAGGGTTTTAAATTTTCTTGTTTAGCAAGATACAAACTAAACAGTATTATCAGGGAAAAGCCCCATATTAAACTGGCAATTATTGCAGCAGAGAGCGATAATAACAAAAACGGAATAATAAATGTCAATGCAAAAACAAACTTAGAAAGGAATGTGCTGATTGTTGACTCCCAGATTTCCCTTGTGGAATGTTTAATCTCAGACTCCTCAGAAATATGAATGCCCAACGCATCTGAAAGAGCATCTGCTATTGCTATTATAAGGATTCCACCAATAACAACAAGAGTCGAATGTGTGCTGGAATGCAGACCCACAATTATACCTAAGGTAGTAATAATCCCGGATGTTAACCCAAAACTAAAACCTTTTCTTATTGAAAGCTTCATCAGAAAAAGTTATAAACAGGTCATTTAAATACCTTTTGGCATTATTCCATTCACATGGTTTTAGAAAAAGCTTCCAAGCCACAGCTCAAGGCTGTAAAGCAGGGATAAAACCTTTTGAGGAAAACTAAGCTTAGTAACAATTATTGAGAAATCTTTTATTGTTTCATACTCTTTTTTATTATTATCAAGCTCTTCTAAATCCCATTTTTCAGAAAAGCTGTTCTGCAGCAAGCTTATTTCAATATTTTTTGGAATTGAGCTGGATGATTTATTCAGCATAAAACTTACTGAATAGCCTTTGTTGAATAAAACCTCAGCTGGATAACTCAAATCAGTTATTGTTATGTTTGGATAATCAAGGACATTATAATCCAAATAAGATGT
>JAHIFA010000067.1 GCA_018901315.1 Nanobdellota archaeon
AAGGTATATATTGAATAGTTTTTATCAGCCATTACTTTTTATTTAGTACCAATGACTTTGAATTTTTTTCCTTTGGGAACATTGTACTAAAATTCAATCCTAATGGAGGATACAACAGCAAGCTGTGTTAAAACCCAAAAATTTAATAAGGAATTGGCCTACCTTCTTTTATTATGGCAAGAATAGCTATTATCAGGAAAGAGCACTGCAACCCTTTAAAGTGCCAGAACTTGTGCATAAAGCTTTGCCCGAGGAACAGGACTGGTGAGGAATGCATTATTATGGGCGAGGACAACAAGCCTGTAATAGATGAATCTCTGTGCACTGGCTGCGGAATATGCTCAAACAGATGTCCTTTTGAGGCAATTCATATTATTAATTTACCACAAGAGCTGAAAAAAGACCCAATCCATATTTACGGCAAAAACGGCTTTCATCTTTACAACCTGCCAACACCAATATTTGGAAAGGTTGTTGGAATCCTGGGACAGAACGGAATCGGAAAATCAACTGCAATAAAGATAATAGCAGGTGTTTTAAAGCCAAACATGGGTGATTTATCCCAAAAAAAGTTTGACATTAATAATTTAATTGAGTTCTTCAAGGGAACAGAAGCCCAGACCTTTTTTGAAAAAATAAGGGACAAAGAAATAATCATATCTTACAAGCCCCAGGAGGTTGATATTATCCCAAAGAAATTCAATGGAAAAGTAATTGAGTTATTAAAGAAAGTTGACCAGAAAAACAAGCTTAAGAAAATTGCAGAAAAGCTTGAAATAGAAAAAATACTAGACCATGATATAAAAGATATCTCTGGAGGAGAACTGCAGAGAGTTGCTATTGCAGCAACAGTATTGAAAAAAGCAAATCTTTATGTTTTTGATGAGCCAACATCTTATTTAGATGTTAAGCAAAGGATTAAGATAAGCAAATTTATAAGAGAATTAGCAGATGAGGAAACAGCTGTTCTTGTTGTAGAGCATGACTTAATAATATTAGATTACATGGCTGACCTGATTCATTTAATGTATGGTAAAGAAGGCTGCTATGGTGTTGTTTCACAGCCAAAATCAGCAAAAGCAGGAATCAATGTTTATCTTTCCGGCTATCTAAAAGAGGAAAATATCAGGTTCAGGGATCACATAATAAAATTCATGGAAAAACCTCCTGTAAAGACAACTAAAAGCAATGTGCTGACAGGATGGACAGAAATAGAAAAAAAGCTTGGCAGCTTCAGGTTAGATGCAAAACAGGGCAATATTTACAAAAATGAAGTTGTTGGGATTTTAGGCGAGAATGCCATTGGAAAGACATCATTTGTTAAAATACTTGCAGGAGTAATAAAAAGCGACAAAGGGGTTATTACTAATAATGTTAAGGTTTCCTACAAGCCGCAGTACATTAACACAGAATCAGAGGAGATTGTTGCAACAGTTCTAAAAGATGCTGTTGCAAATTACAGCACGCAAATAATAAGGCCCCTTGAAATAAAGCCATTGCTTTTGAAAAAGCTAAGCGAGCTTTCTGGCGGAGAGCTTCAAAGGGTCTCTATTGCTGCATGCCTTTCAAAAGAAGCTGATTTATATCTTTTGGATGAGCCCTCTGCATATCTTGATGTAGAGCAAAGACTTGCAGTGTCAAAAGCAATAAAGGATATGGCTGAATCAGAAAGCAAGGCAATGCTTGTTGTTGACCATGATATCCTGTTTATTGACTATCTCTCTGAAGAGCTTATTGTCTTTGATGGTGTTCCGGCTGTTAATGGAATTGTTCATGGCCCTTTCTCAATGGAACAAGGAATGAATAAGTTCCTTAAAGTCCTTGACATGACATTTAGAAGGGATCCTGAATCACATAGGCCAAGAGCCAACAAACTAAACTCCCAGATGGACAGCAAACAGAAAAAGGAAAATAAGTTTTATTATGTATAATTAATAAAAACAAAAAGTTTTTTATATAAGGTTACTACTTTTTAATAGAAATGAATTTTGGGGGCAAAATGTTAAATAGCAATAAAAAAGACACCCATTGTGTTAATTATTTAAGAAAGACAAGAATAGATATTCCAGAAGAACTAAGAGATCAGTTTCAAGATTATAATTCATTAAGAGCAAATATATATTATTGTAAACCAGAGAATAAATCTTCTGAATCCTCTCCTGTTTTATTGGAAAGTGAAATAAGTTTTCATTTGATTAATAAAGATGGATCATATGAATACTTTACATCAATCTCAGGTCCTGAATTTGAGGATGGTGGTTTAAAAAAGAATGATAAAAAAGTTGTTGACAGAGCAAAAGAACTTGCAAAAAACAATAAATTTTTAGTTAATATCTTGAAGCAATATATAACCAGTAAGTAAATTTAAGTATAATTTCTTATATTAAATTTTATAGTTACTCATCATTGATTGTTATCTTCATGCCGTCATAAGCAACAATAACATCCTTGAACTGGCTGCAGTAGCTAACTAACTCATCATATGGCTTGTTATAATGATTTATGTGTGTAAGAACAAGCTTCTTTGCATTAAGCTCGTCTTTAAGCTTAATTGCTTCTATTGTTGAGATATGGTTTTCTGTTGGCGGCTCAAAAAAAGGCGTGTTGGCAATTATCAGGTCAGCATCCTTCAATAAGTATGATGTATATTTTCCAAGACTCACAGCATCAGATAAATAGGCAATCTTCTGATTCTTGTAGTTTATCATAAAGCCGTAAGTAGGGGTAGTTAGTGAGTGAAACACTGGAAAAGGGGTTATTGTAAAGCTCCCGAAGTTCAGTATAGAGCCTGCATAAAAAGGCACTTTAAGAAATAGCTTAGCAAGCTTGTCTGTCCAGTATTCCTTTACAACACTCTCCATCACTTCCTGCTCAGCAAATAAGGTAGCTTTTTTCTTCCAGTACTCAAACTCCTTAATACCTCCTGTATGATCAAAGTGGTTGTGCGTCAGAAGAATAACATGTAAGTGCCTTATGTTGTGTCTTATGAGCTGATGTCCAATATCCGGTGGGGTCTCAACCAAAAGGTTAAAGCTGTTTATCTTAAAAAGCAAAGAGGTTCTTCCCCTAACAAATTTTCCCCCTTTTTCCAAAGCAGTCTTGCAATGCCTGCAATCACAGTCTATTGAAGGAATCCCTTCTGCTGCTCCTGTTCCTAAAAAAATTATTTCCATTAAACTGCCTTCATTATTCTATAAAAGAAACAAGCACTTCTCTTTAACTATATTAATTTTTCGTTAATCAATTATATAGTTTTATTGGGTTATATTATGCCCTTCCCCTTGATTCCCCATCAACAACTCCGCCTGCAATCAAATGAGCAACCCTTAATGGCTCTGGCAGCAAGGAATGAGTGCAGGTTATGTCAATTATCTCTTCTGCTTGTTTCAAGCTAAGGCCAATGGCCTGAACAAATATCTCGCCTAACTGATGTACTTTTCCTGCTTTTTTCAACAGCTTTATTTTTTCTGCATGATTAAGCTTTATCAATGCTTTTTCTATTTTTTTGAAATCAGGATAATCCCTCATTACAACTATCACAGGAATTCCTGTTTTCTTATTCAAATCATCAACATCAATTACATTAAAGCCGCCAACAGCTATTCCATCTAATATAATGGCTTGTAGTTGAGGCCTGAACTTGCATTTGTTTATCATTTTAACAAGCTTTCTTGTTGAATCATCACCATCAACCTTAACATGAGTTGAGATAACGCCGTCAATAAAAGAGCCTCCACGATAAACAGCCCCAATAACAATAACCTCAGAATCATTGAACTTATCAAAAGGCCCGTCATCAATGCCCAAGACACGAATCTCTTTTTTCATGCCTCCAAATAAGGCATGGTTTTATATTAATCTTTCCTTATTTTACTGAATAATTCGTTTAATGATTGTTAATTACAATTATTTTCAAGAGATTAGTATAAGCAGGGGTAATTTATTCATTTGCAAGAAAACTATTCTAATTGTTGCTTTCGAAAATCTTCTGGACAAATCACCACAAATTATTTATAGTTACTATGCTTTAAATTAAATATTCGTCAATAGATTGAAAAACTTTGATGAGGTAAAAATAAAATGGTAAGCCAAGCATTAGAACAAATGTTAGAGTTTGCACCAAGAATGGGGCAAACAAGAATGTATGAAACAATAGATGTATACGCAGTAGGAACAACTGCATTGTATTGCAGACATAATCCTCTTACAACTGAGAGTCAATGCAATTTCTGCAACTATGAATATATGAAAGAATCAAGAGAACAATTTAAGCCAGCTTCAACTTTTGGAATAGGTCCGGGAATTGCTAAAGAATCATTTGGGTTTGTAGAAAGATATAGGGCTGGAAAGCATGAAAATTTTGGTAAAGACCATCTAAATCTTGATTATATAAGTCCTGTGAGTAAAAAAATTCTAGAAAATATACATATAGATATGCAAGATTAAAAATGGAAAAACAAAAAATCTTAGGAATTTCGAGCGAAGAATATCCCAATGGGAGAGTAGACATATTTAAGATACTTCTATCGGAAGATTTAGTATTTGTGATGGAAGGCTTATTCAAAGATTTGGGTTTTAATGAAAAAGTCGTTAATGACTTGGATATGCACTACCCTTCAACTAAGGGATATTATTTCTTTTATAGCCCTAGAATTAAAGCACACATGTTTTTTGAAGATAATGTACTAAATCTCATCTTTGATTCTAAAATTCCAAAAAGAGACATAAGTAATGTCATTAAGAAATATTTTGAGTTTCCAGAGACTGTAAGTTCTATAAATTAGTAAGAAATAAGATAGTACACTAGCTCTAAAAAATGGATCTAAACAACCTACTTTCAGAAAGTTCTAAATTCATTAAATTAGAATTTAATCTACAATTAGAAAAATCCCAGTTAAAATCTTATTCACCTAAACATTGGAAAGAATTTTGCCAAGTTAATATATTTGATGTTAAGTCTAATGGTTTCTATATTCCTAAATCTTATTCTGCATATGTTAGAACAGATAGCTCTAGTTTGGTTTCTGATGCTTTTCATGAATTGTTTGGTCATGGTTTATTTTGTGAACATTCACAGATAGGTAAACAATTAGTAGATATTATTCAAAATAAAGGAGATGAAAAATCTTTTTTATTTGATGAAGTTAATCCTCAAGAACAATCTTTAGGATTATGTAAAAATAACATTCAGAATTATGAGGGTTTTGCTGTTTGGCTTGAATCATTGCTGTGTGAAAAGACTAGTAATTCAAAAACCTGGCAGTTAAAAAAGAAGGGTTTACCAGATGAGTATGTTGCCTTGTATGAATATTTTCAGGGAATAGAACAAAAACTTACCAGATTTGGTTTTATGTCTCAACTTGGATTTCCAAAGTTTTATGATAATAAAAAAGTAATTGATACTGCAAAAAGATTGTATGAATCAGCCTTTTTAAATGTTAATTTTGTTGTTCTTTATGGTTCTCAAAAACCTAAAAGTGATATTGATTTATTCATTGTTTCCTCTAATTCACCCACTAATTTTTTTAATGGTTGGTTAGATATTTATGAAGTAAATAAAAGACAATTTAATGACTACCTTAAAAAACTGGATATTAGTATTACTGATCCTTTATTTAGTGGAAAGTTAATTTATGGAGATAAGAATTCCTTTGAGCAATTAAAACAACAAGTACTTAACCAGTCAATAACTAAAGAAGCAATTAATCATAATTTTGTAGAAGCAGAAAAACAAAAGCAATATTTACTAGAGTTTAAAAATCAACCAAGACAAAGAAAAGATAGTTTAGCTTATATTAAAAGTTTTACTCAAAATGCAGAACAATTACAAAAAGGAAATAAGCCTTTAACATTGAAAAATCTCAAACAAATATATAGCAAATAGTTTTCTTACCCTAATTTGTCTATTCAATGATGTTTCACACTTTGCGAAAGATGGCCTTGCATTACACTTCTCTTAATGTTTGTATACTTAGAGATTATAAACCTAAGTTAACCATTAAAAAACTTCTTTTAATGGTATTAAAAGATTTTTAGTAGGGTTTTTATATAAGATAACATTATCAAAAGTTCTTGTTGATTATTTAAAAAAAGGAGATGCAATAATGTGCGGAATATTTGCTTATAAGGGAAAGGGTAATGCAGCAGAGATTGTGTTTAACGGCCTTAAGAAGCTTGAATACCGTGGCTATGACTCATGGGGAATTGCATTTAAGGAAGATTCAGAAATAAAAATAATAAAAAAAGTCGGAAGAATAGAGGATTTCAAGGAAAAGTTAACAACTAAAAGCCATTTTGCAATTGGCCACACAAGATGGGCAACCCATGGCAGTGTTACAGAAGCAAATGCACATCCCCACCTGTCAAATAACAAGAATATTGCTGTCATCCATAACGGGATAATAGAAAATTACGCAGAGTTAAAAGAATTCTTAATAAAAAACGGCTATAAATTCATAAGCCAGACAGACACAGAGGTTATACCTAATTTAATCCAGGAAAACATGAAAAACTCAGGCTTTGAGGAAGCTGTAAAGAAAACACTGAAAAAGCTGGAGGGAAACTTTGCTGTAGTTGTTATAAATAAGGATTCTGAGAATATTGTTGCAGCAAGAAGGATGAGCCCAATGGTTTTAGGTATAAGCAAAGATGGATTTTTCATATCCTCTGATGTTCCTGCATTTTTAGAGCATACAAATAAAGTAATAAGTTTAGACGATAATGAAATGGTTATAATAGATGACAAGATAAAAATAATTAATTTTATGGATAACAAGGAAATAAAAAAAGAGCCGGAAACAATAAGCCTGGATTTTAAAGAATCTAAAAAAGGCAAATTCCAGCATTACATACTCAAAGAAATAAGCGAGCAGGAAGAGTCAATAATGCGCGCAATTGACCAGGATCAGGATTTCATAAAAAACATTGCAAACCAGATTGATAAGGCATTTGGAGTTTTTTTTGTTGCCTGCGGAACAAGCTATCATGCATGCTTATCAGCCTCTTATTTATTTTCAAAAATAGCAAAGAAGCATATTAATGTTGTTCTTGCATCAGAGTTCAGAAACTACAGGCACTTTCTGACAGAAAACACATTAGTAATTGCTGTTTCACAGTCAGGAGAAACAGCTGATGTCCTGGATGCTATTGGAGTTGCAAAGGAAAAGCATTCAAGAATAATCTCCATAGTCAATGTTCCTGGCTCAAGCCTTACAAAGCTGTCTGATGAGGTTATAATGATGAACGCAGGCCAGGAAGTAAGTGTTCTCTCAACAAAAAGCTATACATCCCAGCTTGCAATACTCTCATTATTAGCATATGCCTCAATAGGCAAGTTTGAAAAAGGAATAGGATTAATAAAAAAAGCAGCCAGTTATGTTGATGAGATAATATCCAAAAACCTTAATAAGCTAGAAAGTCTTGCAGATATGCTAAAAGACAAAAAAGATATATTTTTAATTGGTAGAAGCCTCGGTTTTCCAACTGCATTAGAAGGGGCATTAAAGATAAAAGAGGTCTCTTATATACATGCAGAAGGA
>JAHIFA010000068.1 GCA_018901315.1 Nanobdellota archaeon
AAAGAAAATTTCTTGTTTTTTGTTGTTTCTCCTGATTTTATTTTCAATAATAATGCAAGAAACCTGATTAAGTTTAGTGAGCCATTAAGATAGCACGAGGGGCTGTTGCAGATTCTTATAATGTACTTGCCTTTTGGCTCTGTGTAAAGCATTTCATAAAAGGTTATAACACCATAAATCTGTGAGAATGGAATTCCTGTTTTTCTGCTTAAGTAGTGTGCATTTGCCTCAGAAATACAGCCAAACCTGGCCTGAATCTCCTCAAGCATTGGCAGAAGAAGATTATCCTTTCTATCTCTTATAATCTCATCAATATCCTTAAAGCTCATGCTGCACCTCTTTTTAATATAAAGGCCAGTCAAGAACTATAAATAGTTTATGATTTTAAAAAAAGAAAAAAGAAGAAAATATTATTATTTTAGACAGAATAATCCACCCTCAGGGTTATCATCACTTGCAGGAATTAATGAAGGGTTGTCTGGTAGATTCTCTTCTTTTACTAATCTCCCTCCTTTATTCAAACACGAGTCTTCAAAAGATTGTTGTGCTTCATCAACATTTTTTGTCCAACCCCCCATATTGCCAGTAAAAATCATTATTAACACAACCAGAACTATCAGAACAATGGCCGCAATAACAATGGTATTCATTGGAAGGCCCTGGCCTCTTTTTGATTTCATTTATTTCACCCCTATTTAATAGGTTTAGAACAGCATGTTCCAGTCTTACATTCTCCTCCTGCTATAGGCAGAATTCCTTCGTTAATATTACATGCAGCTACACATTCTCCTCCTTGTTCAACGCAATCTTGAACAGAATGTGTAAATCCTCCCATTCTTCCTGTAAAAATCATTATTATCACCACTAAAACTATTAGAACAATGGCCGCAATAACAATAGTGTTCATTGGAAGGCTTTGGCCTTTTTTAGATTTCATTTATTTCACCTCATTTGTTTGTTTTTGCTTGTTTTATAATAAAAGTTAATATAAAACAAATATAAAGCTATTTTAGGTTAACTAGTATTTAAAATTATCGATAATAACTTATTTAGCTGCAGATATCCAGCTGTATGAATAAAGTGCCCCATTCTGTTGGAATAGGGTATGTTACTGATTCCCTGTCTGCCTTTGGGGCACAGTTGTCATAAGCTGATATTGGATCATTACCAGGAATATACGCCCTGAATTCGTATTGTTTGTTCCATTTATCAAGGCTGTTGATTAAAATCTTCCCAATGGTATCATTAACCATTTCACATGAATCAAGTTCTTCACAATTTATCCTCTTAAAAGCAGCACAATCCTGAAACAGATCTTTAACAGAGCTTTCTTTGCAAGTAGTTGTTGTCTCAAGCAAAACCTTAACCATATTAGAAGCGAGCTCAGAGTGAACAAAGGTCTTCTTAACATCAGAAGGTTCTCTCAAAACAACAAACTTGACAACAAATAAAAGCCCTATTGTGATAAGCAGAACTATAATAACAAGACCAACTATTTCTGCCTGTGATTTTTTGTTTTTTCTCATTTTCTGTAAACATCCACAGTTAAAATGCCAAAATTATATGCCTTTGAAATAGGGTCATAAAGTGAAACAGGAATATTGATAGAGGATTTTGCTTTTGTGTCCTCAGTTGTTCTCTTGTAAATACTCCAGCTATCAACAGTGGGATAAGCCTGCTCAATAGTAATGCTGCTAAATCCAAAGATATCAAAATAATATTCATTTTTTAAGTTTTGATATTGAGGGTCATTTATTATTTCACTCAATGCCTCAACTTTTAGTATGTCAAAGCAATCATCAACAATAAAATTATTAGATGAGCACTGGAGTTCTGGCAGAAAAGAAACAAGCTGTGCTGTCTGGATTGCCTTTAATTCAAAATTGCCTTCTGCTGTCTCCTGAATAGTCGCTCCCTGTATCCTACCATAAAATATAAGCCCAAAGCCTATCAATACAAAAAATATCAGTAAGACAGCAATTGTTTCAAACATCTTTATCTGTGATTTTTTGTTTTTCATTTTAATAGATTGTGGGGCATGATGATGATTGCAAATATTGATTGCTTGTTTCTATGGAATTTATATTTGATTTAATTTCATCTATGCTTTCTGTTGGATAATTCATTGAAAAAGGAGCTGTGCTATAATAAGATATGCAGCCAGTTCCACTATATAACCCTCTTAGAGTATTAGTCCTTTCTTCATAAACCATGCTAACTATCTTAAGTTTGTTAAATGCTTTTTTAACATTGCACACATAATCATCACGGCTTCCACTAAACATAGCTCCTAAAACTAAGGGGTTTCCAAGATAATCTGCTGTTCCAGTTGATTTAAATTCATTTCCCCTTTTGCTATAGAACTCTATCTCATTAGAGTCAGAATTTATACTTATTGCACTAACCCTTTTATCAGGAACACTGCCAAGATTAGGCGGGACATTTGGATCTGAAACATCAAAAAACACAAGCTTAAAATTATTTCCTGTATCTTTTATATTAGAAATGTCTTCTTCTTTTTTCTTGTTTATTCCATCAGGAAGCATATTAAAAAGTTCTTCTTCCTCATCATTAAGAGGTTCAATAAAAATATATTTGATGTCTGGAGTTGTAAGATAAAGAAAATTAGTAACATGATAAGGGGCATTCCAGTCAAGAGCCCATGTCAGCAATGTTCTGCCTTTTATAACCTCTGGCGCAAATATTATCTTGTTTTTTGTTATGTCATCATCAATATCTCCCACAAATATTTTATCACAGTTAAATTTGATTTCCTTATTAGGAATTTTGATTTGGTTTATAGTCCTTACACTAACCTCTGCTCCAGTCAGAATTGTTTGCATATTTGTCAGAATTGTCCCAGCAATTGATGTGTCAGAGGCTTCCCTGCCTTTAAACACCAATGAGCCAAAAAACAGAAGAATTAAAACTCCAGCTATTAAAATAAAAACCCAGTTAAACTGGATACTAATCACCCCTTTTTTTGATTTCATTTTGCAAATATGAGTTTAGAAGAGACAGATTAAAATAATTTCTGCTTGATAAATTATTTCTTCTTATCTTTTTTATCGTATTTTTTAAGTTCAGCAGTTGCAACTAGTGACAGTTTCTCAAAAACATCTTTTGGGCTTTTTTCTTTCTTTTTTGTAACCTTCTTTGTAGCTTTTGTTTTTTTAGGAACACTATCTGTTTTTGTGGTTTCTGGTTTGCCTATATCCAGCCTTCCGTGAAGCTTCTCGCTTATATTGGTTTTTGGCTGAGCAGCAAAAGTGCCAAAGACTTTATCATGATCCCTGAATCGTTCCCTGTCTCTTTTTATTTTTTCCATTGCCTGTCTTCTTCTGATTTCAATTAATCTGCTTTGATCTGGACCAAAAGTTGTATGCGGCCTCATTGGAAATGCTGAGGTAACTGGCTTGAATGGTTTTTTCTGCTTTGGCTTTGTGAAGTTCTTATACAATAAGTATCCACTTCCTGAAACCAGGAGGATTATTCCTATTATAAGAAGAATAATTGGAAATACGGATGCTGGACGGCTGTCTGGGTCAGTTGGGTCAAACCCTTTCTTGACCTCATCTCCGTCTGAAACTCCATCACCATCAGTATCTGGATTGGTTGGGTCTGTTCCCTCTTTGTGTTCATCTAAGTTTGTCAGGCCATCATTATCTTCATCATCATCTGCATCATTATATCCAGGGTCAAGACCATATTTTTCTTCCCAATCATTAGGCATTCCATCATTATCATTATCATTATCGCAGGCATCTCCTATGCCATCGCCATCAGTGTCTTCCTGGCCCTTATTGCTTACAAAAGGACAGTTATCATTCTTATCAGGTATTCCATCGCCATCAGTGTCTTTTTCAAAAGCAACGCACTTGCCGTTCAAGCAGCTGCCTGATTCACAGTCAGAATTCTTTTTGCAGTTTTTTCCATCATTGCATTTCTTGTCCTTTTTCTCGGCGCAATTGCCGCCGCAGTCAACATCTGTCTCATCGCTGTCAAGCCTGTTGTTAGCGCATGTGTCCACGCCTATGCAGATTTTGAGTGTAGAGTCGCATTTTCCGGACTTGCAGTCAGAGTCCTTGTTGCATTCATCATCATTCTCGCATTTTGAGCATGAGCCGCCGCAGTCAACATCTGTCTCATTGCCATTTTCTATTCCATCATCGCATGATGGCTTTGCGCATTTTTTGCTTGAGTTGCAGAATCCACTATAGCAGTCATCATTGACAAGGCAATCTTTATAAAGCTCGCATTTCGGACATGTATCTCCTCCGCAGTCTATAGATGTTTCATCTCCGTTCAGCTCAAGGTCAGTGCACTTAACTGGCTTTTTGGACGGGTCGATAGTGATTCCATCGCTCTTACCTATTTCACTAGACGAGCCTGCATTGCTTATTGCAATTACGCTAAAGAAATATTTTGTTCCTTTGGTAAGGTTAAGCTCATCGCTGTTATGGTCTTCATCAACCCATACCCATTTATCCTCTTCTGTGCTGTTTGTCCAGTTGACTGTTAGGTTTCCAGATGAATCTTCAAGCATGTAAATAAAGTGTTTTATTCCTGAGAGCGGTTTTTTATCCAGCTTCCATTTCACCCTTAGCCTGTCTGTGTAATAGGAATATTCAGGATAATCATCAATAGTGCTTGTGTCATTAACCCATGGTTTTGATACAGGAGATGTGTCAACAGTGAAGATGATGGTGGTAATAGGCGATTGCAGCCCTTCTTTATAGCACCTTACATAATACCTATGGTCTCCATCACTTAACTGAGTTAGGAGCTTCTTGTGCTCATAAGAACTATCACCAAAAGAGTTTGTTATGCTTGTTGAGATATTGTTGTAAAAGCATTGTGCATTTTTGTTTGTTTTAACACTTAAGTATATTCTTGACTCATTAGTATATCTGCTGGTTGTTGATGTTACAATAAGATTCTGGCTTAGGTCAACACTGACAAGGATGTCTTTTATATTTGAAACTAATCCTGCCCTGTTTTTGCATGCAATATAATAAGTATAATCCTTTGTATCTTCTGGCAGGGTTATTGTCTGCGTATGCTTTATTGAAAACTCTGGCTTATCAAATCCAGGGAACTTATTTTTCATTGATTCATAGTTCTGTTCTTTTGCATCATATTTGCATATTGTTTTGTCGTCTGTCCCAACAACCAATACTGTTGCAACAGGCCTCTCAATAATTGGATTTGGCTCTGCATAATATGTGCTTATGATTGGCTTTGAAGAGTCAACAGACAACTCAAATTCAGCAGCAGATTCTTCAGCAGACCAATAACCATCATCGCATTTTACATAGAGCTTATGGATGCTCTCATCATCTAATTTAAAGCCTGTTTTTGTGTGTGTTTTGCCTCCAGAGCTGCTGAATGATTGCATATTATTATAAAGTAAGCTAACATCAATACTAAACTTACAGGCTGAATTATGGTCTGTTGAAACCACAAGGTCAAAGGCATCTGTTTTAGAAACGCCATACTCTGGCTGTACAAGTTTGATGTATGGCCTGCACAAGCCGCCAAGGTCAATTTCTATTTCATTTGTTATAGTATCTTTTTCTTTATTTGAGCAGAGCATTTTTGTTGTGCATGCAGGATCATCCTTTGTTACCTTTATGTTATTGTCATTGTCATTGCAGTCAAGCCCAAGGCATATCTTATCTTTATCAATATCTATTGCAGTACCATTATTATTTACCTTGCATCCAAGGATTGTCCACTCCTCATTATCTCCATTGTTAGGAATTCCATCTCCGTCTTTGTCAGAGTCATCATCATTGCAAATCAAATCTTTGTCCCAGTCTCCATTTAGTCCTGTTCCTGAATCATCGCATTTAACAGGGCAAGTGCAATCATTATTGTTACACTTTCCAGGGCATGCAGAATCAGCTGTTCCATCACATTTTTCTGTTCCTTCTACAAGGTTATTTCCACACACTGGAGGTGGGCAAGTGCAATCATTATTGTTACACTTTCCAGGGCATGCAGAATCAGCAGTTCCATCACATTTTTCTGTTCCTTCTATAAGGTTATTGCCGCATTCCTGGAATACTTTAAAACATGATCCGCTAGTAGTGTTACATCCATAGCCCTCAGGGCATTCGCAAACAGGACAATCAGGGATTAATTCACCATTATCACAGAAGTCAGGCTGTTTATCAGAGCAGAAACCATGCAAAGTGCCACCCTCACAATCTTGTGGTTCGAGTTCAAAGTCACATACACTCACATCAATCCAGTCTGTATTATATGATTCTATTGAGTTGGCATCAGAGTATTGTGGAATAAGCTGAAGCTTCACATTTCCTGTGTAATGATCTACACAGCTGCTTGATTCCAAATTATAATAATATTCTCTTTCTTCAGCCTCGAGGGAAATAACATCTTCCTCACATATGCCGTCATATGTTTTATCTTTATCCTCATCATAAAATGGAATA
>JAHIFA010000069.1 GCA_018901315.1 Nanobdellota archaeon
TCATTTACATGTTCTTTTTTTTCAACGCGAGGATTAAATCTTGAATTTCTTGCTTTATTCAAATTAACTGTTCCTAACCTATATAACCTGTTGGTTATTTTACATTTTTTCCATTTATCTTTTGGTTGATCCATATTTCCCTTATATTGTTTGTAACAAAATTATTGTTGCAAAAATAATGTTCTATACAAGATATACATAACTAATATTTAAATGTATCGATTTATTTAGTTTACTTTCTCAAAAACCTTATGCAACTATGGTTTTATCATTGATATCCTGATTGAGTGTAGAAAAGGCTATTCACTATACTAAAGACACCCTTAGGGGATTGATTAGGGAGTATGGTGTTTACGGCATTAGGGATAATATGGTGATGCACCATTAATACGGTTTGCTCTTTATTGGGACCTTACTTTTTTGAAAGGATATGGGGATTTGTCTTCTATAGTTTAAACTATTTGCCTTTGATAGTGCCTATCACACAATAAAAGTCATAAAGGTTGGGGCCAATTATGTTATACTGGAGATTGCATCAGACCCTGTTACAATAACACTAAATCTTCTTGAATCTAAAAAGCTTGACTTAAATGATGACAACTACTATGACTTGTATGTCAAGTTAAACGAGATAAAGAGCAGCAAGGCCTATCTGGAAGTAAAATACATCCATGAGATTATAACACCTGTTGTAACTCCTCCTGCTGAAGAAGAGGAAGAAGAAGAGATACCAGAAGAAGTACCTCCAGAAGAGCCAGAAGAAGTTCCTCCAGAAGGACTGCCAGAAGAGGAAGAGGTTCCTCCTGCAAAGCTGAACTGGATATTGAGTTTAGTAGTGATTATAGCTATAGGATTAATAGCTTATTTCTTTATCTACAAAAAGAAAAAGAGATATTGATTTTTTGTTAAAGAACCAATGGAACTTAATCTGATAAAAGCCATTTCCACAAAGGGATAAACCTTACATTATTTCTGCCTATTTTTTCCTCCCCTTCCACACATTCTGTTATAACAAGAAGATTATTGCATTTCAGCTCTTCGCTTGCCTTAACCAAGGCTTTTAGTTCCCTTTTTTTTACATCATCATTATCTATATTGTAACATACCTGAATAAGCTGCTTAACATTGTTCTTCTGCTTAACAAGAAAATCAACTTCTTCATGCTGTGCGTTTTTCCAGTAGAATATTTCCACATCTTTTTGCAGGTGATTCTTCCTCCTGAGCAACTCTATACAAACTACATTCTCAAAAAATTTCCCAAAATTTTCGCTTGATTTAAATGAAATGCTATTTATTATGCCTGTATCTATACAATATATTTTTTTTGGTGCTATAATCTGCTGCTTTAGTTTAAATGAGAATCTTTCCAGAACAAAAATCAGATAAGCATTTTCAAGATATTTTACATAATTCTTAATTGTATGTGCCTTCTTTAATGAAAATATGTTTTTCAGTTTGTTAAAGCTTATTTCATTTGAGAAATTTGAAACCAAATATTTTGCCAGGCTTTCCATGGCAGAAATGTTTCTGATTTTGTATCTTTTAATAATATCTTTAGTTATAATATCACTAAAAATAGATCTTAGAATTGGTTTACCATATCTATAAGTTTCAGGTAACCCCCCTATTTTGATGTATTCCCTGACAGCTTCCTCCATTTTTGCTGATGTTTCTGTAGTGTACTCAGACTTTTCTTCTAAGCTAATATTTTTATAAATGCAAAATTCTTTGAATGAGAAAGGGAACAAAACAAAATCAATATGCCTTCCAGTTAAGTGTGTTGCCAGCTCGCTTGCCAATAGTTGCGAATTGCTTCCTGTAATTATGATTTTTTTTGTTCTTCTTAATCTGTTTGCAAAAAGCTCCCATCCTTGGACATTTTGGATTTCATCGAAAATAAAAAAGTCAAGATGCCCATAAATTTGGTAAAATGCTTTTAACACTATATTAAGGTCAGTTGCCTTCATTCCATAAAGTGATTCATCATCAAAATTTATATAACCATATTTTTCATCTTTCATCAATAACCAAGAAAGCACAGATTTTCCACATCTTCTTATACCTAGGATAGTTAATATATTTGGAAATTTGATAAAGCTTTTTAGTTTTTTTGTATCTAAATCCCTCTGGATTATCTTCTCTTTCTTCAGTATATCATCTCTTTCTTTTTCTTGTTCCTGAATTATTCTTTTTATTTCTGCAACATTCATATGAGCAGTAAAATCTCTAAGTTTAAAAAGTTTTCCCTTTTAGAGGCAGACTTTTGCTAAATGTTTACCCCTTCAATAGATGCTCTTTATTTTAAAGAAGAGCCAGAGGAAGTTCCAGAAGAAGAACCAGTAGAAGTTCCTCCAGTAAAGCCTATAGAAGAACCTCCTGCAAAACTTACAGGGTTATGGGTTTTAATAATTATATTAATAATTGGATTAATAGCTTACTTAATCTATAAAAAGAAAAAGGAATATTGACTTTTTTTCTTCATCTAAGCAATTAGTAACTTAAATAAGTAATTCTCAAGTTTCACTTGCATTAGTATAGGAAAAAAAGGTAATTTCCTATATTTTATCATATTTATAAAAAAAAGGAAAAGTTTATATATTTCCTATACTTTTTTACCCTCTATGGCACTATCAGAGAGATATTTTAAGGAAAAATTTGAGGGAAAGACTTTCAATATAGGGGAAGTATCCAAAACACTAAATATCCCAGTTAGTACAGTTTATTCTATTATTAGAAAGCTTTTATTTGCTAGAGAAATAGTAAAAATTGCACCTAAAACATATAAATTTTATGAAGTCAGAGAAATTAAGCCAGCAAAAGCAATAGAAGATTTAAGAAACTTGTTATTAAAAACTGAAACAAGAAGATTTAAATTTACAGGATTATGTGTTCTGGAATCGTTCTTGCATCATGTTCCTTTTATTTTAGTGTATCATTTATTTGTAGAAAAAGGGAGTAGTGAAGATATAATAAAAAAGTTGGAAGAATATAATAAAGAGATAATTATTGTTCCGGAAATAAATTCAAATGAATTGAACATGATTACCAATAAAACAAATACAAAACAAGTTTTGATTGTGAAAGAAAGAAATTATTTCAAATATTCAAGAAAAGGGTTGGCTTCTCCAGAAAGTGCATTTGTTGATCTTTTTTTTGAAATAACCAGAGAAAAAATACCCTACTTTGAAACTGATTTAAAGGAAATCTTAAAAGTATTAATACACAATAATTTAATTAATTTTTCAATGCTGGTAAACTATGCACATGATAGAAAAGTAGATAA
>JAHIFA010000070.1 GCA_018901315.1 Nanobdellota archaeon
AAAGGATGTATCCAATGATGGTCAGGCCAAGAATCACATGGCATGGCGGAGAGGCTCCGACTGCAATCAAAAAAAGGAAAAATATGATTGGTTTATAAGAAACCCTTTGTTTTAATTGATTATTTAAGGATATGGCAAAGTCTGTTAAAATTTATACATAAATTAAATTTGATTCTTTCATTTATAAAAAACTAATATGCAATATATACTTTTAGAAATATATTTTTTATTTTTAGTATTGCAGAATAACAACATATATAAACAAAGACAATTAAGAAAATTATAAGATGGATGAAAAGGGGGCAACAGAAAACAGTGATGGTTCTAAATTAGAACAAATAGCCTCTACATCAACAATAAATTCTAAAGAAACAGCAATAATTGAACCAGGGGTTGCTAATAAATCACTTTATCTCGCTGACCTCGGATTTGGAAAGAGGATTTATAACCCAAGGGCAATGGACGGGCTGGCAGCTTTTCTTAAATACAATAAAATAGGCAAGGAGATTGGTTCTGTTTTTATTGAGGGGGGGCTTATACCAATGGTACCAAGGCATTCAGGAAGAAAAAGAAACCTCAATCTGACAATGCTCAGTAACCTTGCAACAAAAAAAGGGAAGACCGAAAAAGAGTTTTATGAAATGATGACTTCATATAAGCATGTTTTTGATGATGAAAACAAAAAAGACAAGGAAAAGATTAAACGAAATATGAAACGTTATCATAACCTTGTGAAGCAGAAAATTGTAAACAGAGCAGAAGCATCAGTGTTTGCAAAGAATGAGCTCTCAAAGCTTGTTGGCATTTTGAGCAATGATGTAGTAGTGCACTACCAGATAGATGAGGAGGAAAGAGAAAACATAACAGAAGATGTTGCAGTGATGATATCCAATCTGGAAATACAAAGGAAAGAATTGAAAAAGAACGAGAAAAAACTTAAGAGCCTAATTGATGAAAAAGTACCTATGGCAGCATTCAACCCTGTATTAAGTCTTGAAAAAAAGGTTTTTATGTATGTTAAAACAAACTTAAACAATTTAAAAAACCCCAATATTAAAAACAAAGAATTGCAGGAGTATTACCAGAAACTGCTTGAGGGGAGTGTATGCAATAAATTCTTTACTGGTTTTAGTGAAGATGAAATAGACTTGATAAAAGGGTATGTTTTTGACCACAAAACCAAAAAACAACTTGAAAGAACATATAAAAATCTGGAGAAGAAGGTAATCAGCAATATTAAGAAAATAAGGGAATTTGAAGTAGAGAAAAAAGAGTTAGAGGACAACATAAAAGCAAGCAAGGCAATTCTAGGTAGTTATGGATTTTATAAGGTTACAAAAAGGGGTTTTACAGATGCTGCGATTGTGGAAACAGTTTATGGTATAGTAAAAGAACAAAGCAATGAACATGATTATAGGGCATGCCCAAGAATATGGAGAAACAAGAATAAGGACAATTTTCATGTGCATTCCAGTGTTGAGAAACTCTTGCAGATAAAAAACAAAAAGGACGGCCAGGATATTATATATAATCCAAAAATCAGTAAGATTAGCAAGGATGGCATAATAGTATTAATGGATTATAATATTAATTCAATGAACTCCAGGGTTCCGACAAAAAATGACATAAAATTACAAATTGATGATGCCCATTTCAGAAATAAAAATAATATGCCCGTGCCCGATATATATTTAAGTGGCAATGGAATAGGCGGCTTCAGGGTTATTCTAGAGCAAAAATACAGCGAGAACACTATTGAAGGCGAGGAAAGAAAAACACCAGAAATAGTGGCTCATATTAAACTGCCACCTTTTCATTGTCTGGAAAAACTTGATTACACAAAGTCTAAAGGTATAGCAACAAATGACACCAAAAGGTTTGCTAAAAAATTATATGGGCCAGGGGCAGTTATACATACCATAAAGAGCAATAATGTTCCTCTATTTGAGATGATTACTACTGAACAGCTGGAAAATTTTGCTTGTATAGAATCAAAAATAAACTTCCTAAATGAACAAAAGCTCAGCAGAGATGAATCAAAAAAAGTAAGGGATGAAATCAAAGAACTAAAAAAAGGTATGATATTAGACACAAAAAAAATGGAAATTAGCGGTGATGTGCATGTAGGATGCCCAAATCATCCTGGCAGGCCGTCAAACTATGACGTTGAGATAGCATCACAAAATTATCAAAAAAAGAATGGTCTTCCTGACATGTTAGTAGGGAGCGAGTATTTCAATGGCTCACTAACAGGAATATATGAAAGTGACAAGCAGAATCTATCAAAAAGTCCTATTGAGTTTAGAAGAGATTTAGAAAATATAATTAATGATAAAAATTTAAATATTAATGAAAAAATTAAGAAGATGGAAGAATATGCAATAACAGATAAAAGCAGGATTACCTTGCCTCGGATAACACAGCAAGCTGAGGTAATAAAACAGCTTGTTATCCCTTATTTTGAGAGCATACTCAAAAAAGAAGGGAAAGGAAGGATATTATTTGTCAGCGGAAATCATCCCAATATGACAA
>JAHIFA010000071.1 GCA_018901315.1 Nanobdellota archaeon
AAATTCAACAAGTTTTAAATATCTTACTTATGTTCCTTAATATACGCGGGAGTGGCAGAGTGGTCAAATGCGCAAGGTTCAGAGCCTTGTCCCTTAGTGGGTACGCGTGTTCAAATCACGTCTCCCGCATTATAGAACTAGCCTAGGGTTTCTTCTTTTTCTCTAAGGCCTCTATCCTGTAACTCAGTCTCAATACATCTGAATAGACAATGCCCAGTGCAAAGATTAAGAAACTCTCAAAAGAACTTGTTAGTCCAGTCAAATAGGCAATTAACCCCACTAAGAAATAGCTTAAACAGATTATAGTAATAAAAGCCTTTCTTTTCTTCGGCAGTTTTCTGAAATGTTTGTCAATTATATCCATTTTTGTTGGTCAAAATAATATATTATCATTTAAAATATAAAAACTTTCCTGATTTTCCAGGGTTAATAATAATACCAGCAGCATAACAGATAAACTTATAAATACTGCCTATTATGTTGATTAAGGTGATAAATTATGGCAGCAACCCCAAAAGGACCGCAAAAAATGAGGATCGATTATAACATCGATAAACACATACATGATGATTTTGTCAGAATGTGCAGCAAGAGAGGGTTTGTACCAACAGTGATTGCTGAACGTCTCATGAAAAAATATGTTGAACAAAACGGGCAAATATAAATTCAAAAAAGAGCGAAATTTCTATAAATAAAATTTTTTCATTTTTCAAGATACATATCCTGCTATTTAATTCTTAAGAGAATTTAGTTCAAACAATCTATAGAAAGAAATTTACCTTGCTCCCTAAACTCATTTGTTTCTTCTGAATAATGTATAGAACTGTTTATATTTACTGGTGCATATGGGTTATAGACTTCATCACTAATATCAAAATTCAGGGGAATAACATACTTTGGTTCAGAAGATGAATGTATTTTTAGGCATAGTATGCTTTCATCAAGCGGGGTATAATCCTCAATTTTTTTTAAATACAATTTTTCTTTATTATAGCCTATATTTGTTGGTTCTTCTATATTTCTGCCTATATACTTTATTTCTCTGGATAGTTTTTGATTAGCATGATTAGCAAATGATTCGTTGTGTTTACTGGGTGGTTCAGTATCATCAACTAAATCATTTATTGTTTGCGTATTTCCCTCTGCATTAGGTTTTCTGTTTATTTTTGAATTCTCGGCAATAGGCTTTTTAACACCTATTGTTGAATTAGAATTAAAATGTTTATGCTTCTCATGCATATATTATCACTAGGCTTTTAGGACCTTTTTTTGTATATTATGATCTCCACTGGTTTTGCAGTAGTCTAACTTGTTTATTGCTGGATTGAAAATAATCTGAAAGATATAAATCTTTCGATTTTGAAGCATATAAACTTTTTTTGTATATTCCAAACCTAATATGCTTTTTAAGAAACTTATCTACATTTGTCCAATAATCACCGGCATTTTTGTTTAATTTTCAATTAATACAAAAGAATTCCGATAATTCCGAGCTAAGGTTTATTAAAAGTAAGATTAATTAAGGCGTGACATGTGCAGGATATACTGTGATACTTGTGTTTATGTGGACTTATTTGAAGGTAGAAAAGATAAATTCAGGGATTTAGGGGAGTTTGCCTTAAGTCTTTTTAGAAAGGTTAAAGAAAAAGAGTATAAATTAATTATTTCTGATTGGCTGCTGTATGAAATAAAGAAATTAAATCATGAGAAAAATTTTAATGATCTTTTAAAACAATTTGAAGATGAAGACCTGATAAAAGTTGAAAGAAGTAATGAAGATGAAAGAAAAGCAAGACTATTGTCTCCTTCTAATTTTCCTGATGCTATGCATGTGATATTAGCAAAAAAAGCAAATGCAATTTATTTAGTAACAAGAAATATTCAGGATTTTGCAGAGTTTTGCAAGATTATAGAGATTGCGACACCTGAATCCCTTTAAATTTAGATAAAGGGTCTTTTTTGATTTCTTTTATTGGGATATTATCTTTTAGCTCTGAAAGATAGGTTTCAGAAATATGTTTAAGGTTTTCAATCCAAATAGTATAATGTTTTTTTAAAATTTGCTTGTCATAAAAATCATCAAGGGATTTGTATAATTCATATGTACCTATTATCTCCCATATATGCCTGAACGAATCATTTATTTGTGGGCGAATTCCTTCTAATTCTTCTATTGATAATTCTTTGGTTAGTCTTATAACTATTGAATAAAATCCATTAATATATACTAAAAGGTCTGCATTGTCTTCTGTTTTTCTAAAACTAAGTAAGAAGTTTTTTAGGTTTGCTTTTAATGATTTTAAAGCGTCTTCATCTAAGGTATTCATAAGTATGTTTGAAATTTTTAATCTGGTTAAGTATAAATCATTCCCCTCTTCTATATAATGCCGCTCTAACAATTCGTTAGTGGTTAGAATATCAGAGTATTCTTTCACTATTTCACTTATTTGCTTGTCATATTTTTTTACAGATTGTATTTCTGTTAATTCTTGTGCTTCAAACTGTAAAACAGCGCATTGTCCAAATAAATACCATCCATAAGGAACATTTTTTATCTGTTCTTTTTTTACCAGTTTTATTAGCATTTTATGAAGAAATGTTTTTCTTAATGGTTTAGAAGTTTTTTTATTCCAGATTTCTGCAATTCTTTTGGCTAAGCTTAAAGTAGTTTCTTTTTGTTTTTTTGAAATAGGAAGACCTAATAGTGTGCTTTTATTGAATTCGATTAGTTTGCTTTCATCCATGAAGTAATAAGTTCTGTTGTTTCTGGTTTCTTTTGAAACGAGCTTTAAACTTTCTAGTGTGATTAATGCGTTTTTGACTGTTTCCCAGTTTATTCCTGTTTTTTCAGAGATTTGCAGGATGTTGTATGATCCAGTTTTTAGAACTTTGACTATGTCAATGTATATATCAACTAGTTTAGATCTTTTCTTCATATTATTTGGAGTAATTATAATTATATTTATAAATGTATTGTTTTTGTTATGTTTAAAAACATAAATAATTATTTTTATTTATGCTAAAACCTTAAATTACTCTATAAGAATTCAGATAAGCATGTATTTTCTATAACCTTTTTGTTGACTCCAACAAAATGGCCTGAAACTTCATTTCTTAGTTTAGAGACTATTCTTTTTTAATAAACCACTACAGAAAAAAATAAAGGAAGCCCAGCATTCCCTTTGAGGTCATACTGGGGACTTGAATATATTGTATAATATTTCATGAATATATAAATTTTTCTTTTTAGGCTGCTAGCTCACGATAGAAATAACCGGAGCTGTCTGGATAGCTTTCTTAAAAATCACTTCTGTTTTTTGATTATATTGCATTAGGGTTCCAAACTTAATATGGTAATCAATATTGTTTGTTTTACAAAATTCAATAACCTGATTTGTACATCCTTCATAGAATAAATGATTATCCTTAAATCTGGAACTTACCACATTGTAGTTTAGTTTTCCAAATATAATTCTGTCTACAAACTTAATGTTATTCAACAGTTTTAATAAATTTTGATTTTTGTCCAGGTTCGGAGTTGGATATGGTTCAATACTTATCCATGTTTTTAAGCCATTGTCATGCAGGTATTTCAGGGCTTTAATTCTGTCTAAATAAAGTGCGCTGTATGGCTCAAAATCTTTCTTGAAATCATTATTAAGGGATACTAAAGTAACACCATATTCATTTGATATTCCATATTTTTCTTTATTGGTTAGGGCTTTTGGATAGATTCCTTTTGTCAAAACAGTGCATCTTATGTTGTCTTTGTTTAGCTTTTCTATTATTTTAAGGGTCATATCCTCAACTTCTCTTTGCTTGTACATGAATGGGTCAGTCATAAAGCATAAATGAACAAACTTAATCTGGTCTTTGTATTTTGGTATTTCCTTGTCTAATAATTCTAAAGCATTTGAAACTAATTTTGGTTTAATCCAATCAGAATAAGTTTTTACCTTGCCAAACCTTTTTGCCATCTGGAAAGCATAGCAGGGAAATGTACAACCATGAGCACAACCCTCAACATGGTTTAGGCAGAAATCAGCATACTCAACCCCGCTCTTATACAGAAGACTCTTTCTCTTTATCTTTAACATAACCAACCTCTTTTTTTATAAACTATGTTATGCTTATAAGCCTTATGTGGACATCTGTCTAGTGTCCAATGATATCAATTATTCTGAAAGAAGTCTTTTTAAACTGTATTTGGAGGAAACAGATTAAGTAAATTTGATGTCCTTTTCTC